>JANNFQ010000534.1:0-4076 GCA_031380045.1 Acidimicrobiaceae bacterium | reverse complement strand
TGGCCGCGCGTGGTGCTCAGCGACACCGAGGTCCGCATCCGCGAGGCCACGTGGCGGTTCAGCGGGCGGTGGTGGGCCAAGCCGGTCCCCGCACGTCGCGGCCGCCCGTTCATCTGACGAACTTCATCTGACGAGGTTCATCCGGTCGTCAGCATTTCGAGCTCAGGCAGTCCCCGACGCCGCAGCTGCAATGACGACCAACAAGAACGTTCCAACCCCGATGTAGCCAAGAACGAGTCCAGCGATCGCCATTCCCTTGCCCCGAAGTGTTGGATCTCTGTGCGTTTGACTGATCGCAACGTGGCCGAAGATCACCGCCAGGATCGACCCGATCCACCAGATCCACAGAATCCCCAACACCATCGACGCGATGGCAAGACCGCTGGTCCGACTGGCCGCCACCTGGTAGTACACAGGGGGTTGCTGGTACCCAGGCGGCGCCGGCGGAAACGACGGCGGTGCCTGCGACGGGAACGGCGGAGGAGCGGCGGGAGGTTGGTTGAAATCAGACATGACTTGGGTCCTGTTCCGTTCGATGATCCCGAACGCCATTCTGCTCTATTTGCCGACGCCTCGGGCCTTCAACACATAGATCGTCGGGACGCTGTTGATACTTGAGATGGAATCTCGATTGACCCGTCACCGCTCCGGAAACACCCTTCGGTTCTGAAGCCTGCATCATTTCGAGTTTGCAACGTCCGGAGTACCGTTCGCTTCGATGAACATGGCCCTACCACCTCCGGCGCTCGGCAGATCGCCCCAACCCGGCTCGTCGCCGGATCCGAGCTAGCCGGTATCGAATGGACATCACCACTGTCGCCGACGACCTGATCGTTGTTCACGACGGTGCCCAGGTGCACCGATTGCACGGTCTGCAGCCCGACACCGCGCATGACGTCGCCGGCACGGTGGTGCGCACGTTGCCGCGCCCTGAGGGCGAACTGCTGTGTCGTTTCGCCACCGTCAACGACGTGCACTTCGGCGAGGTCGAAGCAGGCCGGTTGGGCATCGACACCAACGGGCCGGTGCAGCGCGCCGACCCGGGCGACCTGCCGTACCCCGAGACCATGAACCACGCAGCCGTTGCCGAGATCCAACAGATCGATCCGGCCGCAGTGGTCGTGAAGGGCGACCTATCGGCCGACGGCAAACCCGAAGAGTGGGAGGCCTTCGAACGCTGCTACCGCGATGCCTTCGGTCAGCGCCTGTTTGTCGTGCGCGGCAACCACGACGCCTACCACGGGCAGCAGACCTACGCCGGCGACCAATGGATCTCGCTGCCGGGAATCGCGGTCGCCCTGCTGGACACGACGATCCCGTTGCAGACCACCGGCATGCTGCACGCCGCGCAACTCGACTGGCTTCAGTCGCACGCCACTGCGTCCACGGTGCCCGTCATCGCCATGGGCCACCACCAACAGTTCACCGGGTCGAATCGCACGCCCGACTACTTCGGTCTGCACCCCGACGCCAGCGACGCTCTGACCGCAGTGATCGACCGTTGCCCATCGTTGGTGGCGTACACCGCCGGGCACACGCATCGTCACCGTCGGCGCATCCTGCCCAACGGCGTGCCGACCATCGAGATCGGCTGCGTCAAGGACTTCCCCGGTACGTGGGCCGAGTACCGCGTGTACGAGGGCGGCATCACTCAGGTCGTGCACCGCATGTCGTCGCCCGATGCGTTGCGGTGGAGCGAACGCTGCCGTCACCTGTACGCCGACTACGGAGTCGACTACGAGACCTACGCCCTGGGGTCGCTCAGCGATCGCTGCTTCAACATCGCCTTGCGATGAGGCACGTCCGATGACCCACCGCTCATGACACTGGCCCAGGCAGCGCGCGCTGCAGCAGTTCCGCCGTTCCATGCGATGGCCATGAGCCGAGCCGCCGGCGAACGCGAAGCCGCGGGCAACGAGGTGCTGCACCTCGAGGTCGGTCAGCCGTCTACGCCGGCGCCCGCAGGCGCTCGACAGGCAGCCATCGCGTCGTTGGAGCGGGGCGAGGCGTTGGGCTACACGAACGCAGCCGGGCTGATGAGCCTGCGCCTCCGCATCGCTCGTCACTACGACGACTGGTACGGCATCGACGTGAGCCCGAACGAGTTGATCGCCGTCGCCGGCGCGTCGGCCGGTTTCACGCTGGCTTTCGCGGCCGCATTCGATGCCGGCGATCGCGTCGGCGTGATCGAGCCCGGGTACCCGTGCTACCGCAACACGTTGTTGGCGCTGGGCATTGAGCCCGTGCCGATCGCCGTCGACCAGCGCACCCGGTGGGCGCCCACCGCCGATGCTCTGGATCGCGCCGGTCGCCTGGACGGGCTGATCGTGGCGTCGCCCTCGAACCCGACCGGCACCGTGTTGAGCACTGCCTCGCTGCGCGAGATCGTGGGTTGGTGCACAGCCAATTCGGTGCAGTTGATCTCGGACGAGATCTACCACGGCATCGTGTTCGACGGCCGCGCCGACTCGGTGCGCTCGTTCGATGCTGAAGCGATCGTCATCAACAGCTTCTCGAAGTACTTCTCGATGACCGGCTGGCGCGTGGGCTGGATGGTCGTGCCGGCGCACCTGACCGACGCCATCGAACGGTTGCAACAGAACCTGTACATCTGCGCGCCGCACATCAGCCAAGTGGCAGGAATCGCTGCGTTCGACTGCACGCAGGAACTGGACGCGAACGTTGCCCGGTATCGCGCAAATCGCACCGTGCTGCTTGACGGGTTGGCTACGGCTGGCTTGACCGACGTGGCCTCTGCCGATGGAGCGTTCTACGTGTACGCCGATGTCGGCCATCTGACCCAGCGGTTCGGCGGTGACTCGATGCATCTGTGCACGCGGTGGCTGAACGAACTGGGCGTGGCGTGCACACCCGGGTTGGATTTCGATCTGGCCCGCGGGCAGCACACGGTGCGGTTCTCGTACGCCGGCCACGCAGCCGACTTGATGCAAGCGTGCGAGCGCATCGCAGAATGGTCGCCGTGAGTTCTGATGCGAGCCCTCCTACGAACCCTGCTGCCGGCCCTGCCCCCAGCAACGGTCCGCTGGCTGATCTGAAGGTCATCGACCTGTCGACCGTGCTGGCCGGACCGAACTGCGCGCGCTACTTGGCCGACTTCGGGGCCGACGTCATCAAGGTCGAGCGGCCCGACACCGGCGACAGCCTGCGCAACATGGCCTGGCGCGATCCACGCGACGGCACGGGGCTGTGGTGGAAGGTGGTCAACCGCAACAAGCGCACGATCGCACTCGACCTGAAGGACGCTGCCGATCGAGTGACGTTCCTGCGCCTGATCGATGGCGCCGATGTGCTGGTCGAGAACTTTCGTCCGGGCACGCTGGAGCGGATGGGGCTGGGGCCCGACCAGCTGTTGGCTCGGCGACCGTCGTTGGTCATGACGCGCATCAGCGGGTTCGGGCAGGACGGGCCATATGCCAACCGCCCGGGATTCGCCACCATCGCCGAGGCCATGTCGGGTCTGAGCGCGATCAGCGGCGAGCCGGACGGCCAACCGATGCTGCCCGCCATCGCGCTGACCGACGAGGTCACCGGGCTGGTGGCCGCGTTCGCCACCATGGTGGCTGTGCACAGCGGGCAAGGCCAGGTGGTGGATGTCAACCTGCTCGAGAGCATGTTCCAGCTGATGGGCCCACTGATCTCGCTGTACCGCCTGACGGGCGAGACGCAACCGCGGCTGGGCGCCGGTCTGCCGTACACGGTGCCTCGTGGGACCTACCGGTGCAGCGACGGCAAATGGGTGGGCCTGTCGGCCAGCGCCGACAGCGTGGCGGCGCGCGTCAACGGCGTGCTGGGTGTGGGCGACGATCCTCGCTTCGCCACGTTCTCGGCGCGCATGGCCCACCGCGACGAACTGGAGGCGATCATGGTGGCCTGGTGCGCACAGCGGCCACAGGCCGACGTGCTGGCCACCTTCACTGCGGCCGAAGCAGCGATCGGGCCGGTCATGGACATGGCCGACATCGCCAACGATCCGCACTACGCAGCGCGCGAGGCGATCGTGATCGTCGGTTCAACCCCCATGCAAGGGCTGATCGCCAAGCTGTCGGCCACCCCCG
>JANNFQ010000467.1:0-2549 GCA_031380045.1 Acidimicrobiaceae bacterium | reverse complement strand
GTGTTTCAGCGACAGGATCTCGAGATCGAGTCGACCTCTGCACTCCGGTTCCGCACTCGATCGGAGGTCGAAGAGTCACTGGCCCGCGCAGGACTCGAGTTGATCGAGGTTCGCGATGCCCCCGACAGGCCCGGCCACGAGTTCGTCTTCGTCACCCGACCAGCCGGCTGACGTCGATCGCAACGCTCAGAGCGCGTCCGCATAGAACTGCGCCTCTACCGCCAGAGGCAACAGGTACTGAAACCGGAATGACCCCTCACCCCGCTCGTTCGTCGTGAGCGGCTCGAGTTGAAGGTCGTCCTCTTCGTTGGCGAGATCGTCCCAAAGTTGCCGCAAGTCCTCGGCCGAGCGAAGAAGGACACCGAAATGGTCGTAGCCGTGAGTCACCATGCTCTCAGGTCGCTCGCGGATGTTGATGTACGAGAAGCGTCCAACGCCGACAGTGAGGCGATCCGGGCGTCGCAACGCCTCCAGCTCACGCCAGTGCAGAACTCGGCCGTAGAACTCCAACAACCGAGTTCGGTACTCGTCGGTGAGGGTGCCCACGGGAACGCTCATGGCGACATGGCTCAATCCCGAGGACATGGGCATGCCCAGAACAGTATGTCGATGGATCGTGGCTGGTCGAGGGTGCCGGAATCCACACGTGATTCGCCTGAGAACCGTCGTGCTCGGCGCGGACGACGTTGATCGTGCGGAGTCCTTCTTGTCGGCGCGGAACGGGCCGCCGAGATCCCGGTTGCCGTTCGACGACGCAGCTTGGCACGGTTGCGGCCATGAACACTGAGGCCCTGCGAGCGGTGAAGGATCGATTTCCGAGTACGTCGACGGGGTCGAACGAGAGCACGAACGAGTCGACGCCACGTGGCATCGATGCTGTCCGGGGACTCGGCCTGCCGAGACCGCTGGGCGATGTCATGGCCGACGTTGCCAACTACACCAACATCACGCCCGTGATGCAGGTCTCAGAGATCGTCAGCTGAAACCGGGCTCGAGCCTGCACACGGCTGAACCGATCAGCGGCCGGTGAACTCGGCCTTGCCGGGGCCGTGCTCGAGAAAGCTCTGCACGCCGACCTGACTGTCCTCGGTGGCGAACACGTCGACGAACATTCGCCGCTCGATGGCCAGTCCATCGGCAAGCGCCACGCCAAGCCCTTGGTCGACGGCCTGCTTCACCAGTGATTGCGCGACCAGCGCGCCCTTGGCGACCTCGGCAGCCAAGGCCAACGCGCGCTCGTGCAACTCTTCGGTCGGCACGACCTCGTCGGCCAGCCCGATGCGCAGCGCTTCCTCGGCGCGCACCTGGCGCCCGGTGATCATCAGCTCTTTGGCTCGGCTGGCGCCGACCGCACGCGACAGGCGCTGCGTGCCTCCCCCACCCGGGATGATGCCCAACAAGATCTCGGGCTGCCCGAACACTGCCCGCTCGCCGGCGATGCGATAGTCGCACGCCAACGTCAGCTCGCACCCGCCACCGAGCGCGTATCCACTGACCGCGGCGATCACGAATCGAGGGATCGCGGCGACCGCGTCGAGCGCCGTGTGGAACCCTGCGCCGATGACTTCGGCCTCGGCTGTACCACCGAACTGGCTGATGTCGGCACCCGCGGCGAAGATGCGTTCGCCGCCCGTGATCACGACGGCACCGGGCGGATTCGTCGTCAACTCGACTGCCGCCGCATGCAGTTCGGCGAGCACTTCGCGCGACAGCGCGTTCACCTTGGGATTGTTCAACGTGACGACTGCGACGCCATCGGCGCGGCGGTCGAGCAGGACAAGATCAGCCATCGCCGCAACATAGCCCGATGGACGGGCCGGTCAGGTTTCGACGGGCCGCAGCATCTCGTCGGCAGCACCCCATGGGTCGAGTGAACGCTCGAGCACCTGCGCCTGCAACTGCTCCCAGCGATCGCCCGTTGTGATCTGCCGCGCCCGTTGCTCGAGGCGTCTGGCGACGATCTCGCGCAGTTCTTCGCGCAACCGGAACGTACGCCGGCGAGTCAGCTCGCCCGATGCCTCGATCGATGCCCGATGTTGCAGCACCGCGTCCCACACCTCGTCCACTCCCCTGCCCTCGGTCGCGACCACCGGGACGATCGGCGGATGCCACGCATCGTGATCGAGATCGCTGAGCTCGAGCATTCCCTCGAGGTCGCGACGCGTCTCCTCGACACCCTTGCGATCGGCCTTGTTGATGACGAAGACATCGGCGATCTCCATCAGCCCGGCCTTGTTGGCCTGCACGCTGTCGCCCCAACCCGGGTTCACGACGACCACGGTGGTGTCGGCCTTGCCGGCGATCTCGACCTCGACCTGGCCGACCCCGACGGTCTCGACAAGGATCCACTTCCGACCGATCGCGTCCAGCAGCCGCACCGCTTCGGGGGCTGCGAGTGCCAGGCCACCGAGGTGACCGCGGGTGGCCATGGACCGGATGAACACCCCCGGGTCGGTGGCGTGATCTTGCATGCGCACCCGGTCGCCCAGAATGGCCCCGCCTGTGAACGGTGACGACGGGTCGATGGCCAGGACTGCCACCTCCAGGTC
>JANNFQ010000382.1:0-15638 GCA_031380045.1 Acidimicrobiaceae bacterium | reverse complement strand
TCGTCGGCCGTCGTCAGCAACCTCGACCCACCACCGCAGCTGATCGATCCCTGGCGGCTGAACCCGGCGAGTGCGGCACGTTCGCCCAGCAGCGCAGCACCGTCGACCGACACGGTGGTGCCCAGCTGTGCGCTGACCTGTTCGACCACCTGTGCCAATGCGTCCATGGCCAGCGCTGCCCGAGCGGAGCCGGCGAGCGGCGGACCGTCGGCGGCGCCGGTCAGGTGCATGGCACCGCTGAGCGCCCACCGATCGAGTGCGTGCTGCGGATCGCCGTCGAGCGCGGCGTCGATGATCGTCGCCAGCGTCCGAGCAGTCA
Source organism: Acidimicrobiaceae bacterium (assembly GCA_031380045.1). Classification (GTDB taxonomy): domain Bacteria; phylum Actinomycetota; class Acidimicrobiia; order Acidimicrobiales; family Ilumatobacteraceae; genus VFMC01. Next base: position 15,319 of record JANNFQ010000382.1, on the reverse strand, counting down.
CGGTCATCAGCCAATCGTAGGATCAGGCTTCGTGAGTCCTCCCGAGCTCGAGCTGTACGAGTTGCTCGCCCTGGCCGGAGCGGGCCGACTCTCGTCGCTGTTCGGTGCGGCCCGCGATGCTCCCGCTGTGATCGTGCACCTGAACGACGATCATGTCGTCGATACGTCATATGCGCTGAACGCCTCCGACATCGGCACCTTGCCCGTCGTGCTGATCGGCGTTGGGGCGAGCGGCAGCACGAACATCTCACTGGTCGACGTTCTGGCCGACCGTGCCGATGACCTCGATGAGATCGTCGCCGCCGTCCAGCGTCAACCACTGGCCAGTGCATCGTTGGCGCTGTTGCTGCGCCACGGTGACCAGCGATCGATCTCTGCCGGCTTGATCGCGGAATCGACCACGTACTCGATGCTGCAGTCGGGGCCTGCGTTTCAGGCGTGGCGGGCGGGTCGCCCACGACGAGTGCCCGCGCCGGCGGACGAGGTAACCGAGGCGGTCGGGGTGCTGGTCGAAACCGACGCTGATGCGATTCGGATCACGCTGAACCGACCCCAGCGACACAACGCCGTCGACACGGCGCTGAGTGAGTTGTTGGTCGAGGCGTTGACACAGGCGCTCGCCGAGCCCAGCAAGCGAGTCGTGATCACTGGAAGCGGGCCGTCGTTCTGCAGCGGTGGCGACCTTGACTCGTTCGGCAGCTTCTCGAGCCCGGTCGAAGCCCACGCGGTGCGCCTGACGCGCAGCGCTGCACACCTGATCGCGATGATGACCGATCGTGTCGAGGTGCAGCTGCACGGCGCCTGCATCGGTGCCGGGATCGAGCTCGCAGCGTTCGCATCCACAGTGCATGCCGTGCCCGATGTTCGGATTGCGCTGCCGGAAGTTTCGTTCGGTCTGGTGCCAGGTGCAGGCGGCACCGTCAGCCTGCCGCGACGTATCGGCCGCCATCGCACCGCCCTGCTGGCACTGACCGGCCGCAGCCTGGATCTGCCCACTGCCCTCGCGTGGGGTCTGGTCGATGCGCCGACCACGCCGGCTCAGTAGGGGCCGAGCTGATCGAGGACCAACATGGGCGCACCCTCGCCCATGGCCGCGTCCAGATCGACGAACGCAACGAACCGCCATTCACCATTGCCGTCGGGGTCGGCCAACCGTTGCGTGATGACCCACCGGCCCGGTTCGTCGGCCAGCGAGAACTGCTGCGCAGAACGAGCGTCGGCGTCGATGTCGACGCGGTCGTACTCGGCCCAGTAGGGCGCCATCGCTTCGAACAGTTGCTGCGTGGTCCACCCGCTGCGTTCGGCGAGGACCGCGTACGACCGAGTCGCCAGCAGTTCGACCCAACCGAACGCGGCGGTGCGCACCGCAGTGCGCCACGCAGCGGGCGGCCCAGCGCGCGTGGCAGCCGGCGCATCGAGCGCAAGATGGTCGTGGACCGGTTTGCCGGCCAGCACCGCCCACTCGTCCAGCAACGTTGCGTCGGTGGCACGCACCAGCGCGCCCAACCACTCGACCACATCTTCCAGCGTTTCGGTGTAGACGTCCTCCGGCAACGAACGATCCAGCGTGCGCCATGCGTCGGTCAGGTAACGCAACACCAGCCCCTCGCTGCGCTCGAGCCGGTAGCGACGAACGAACGTCGCGAACGTGTCACCCCCTTCCAACATCTCGCGCAGGATCGACTTCGGTGACGGCGTCTGCTCGACCCAAGGATGATGCGAGAGGTACTGGGTGAAGCAGGTGTCCAACAGCTCGGCCAACGGCTTGGGCCATGTCACTGCCTCCAACAGTTCCATCCGCTGGTCGTACTCGACGCCTTCTGACTTCAGCCGTGCCACCTCGACACCCTTGGCCGCGAACAGCTGTGCGTTCAGGATCTGGCGGGGATCGTCGAGCACCGACTCGACCACGCTGATCACATCGACGACATACGCCGGATCGTCGCGATCGATCGAGGCGACGACCTCGATCGCGAACGGCATCAGCGGCGCCGAGAATCGCAAGGCGCTGCGCTCGTCGTCACCCTCGACCAGTGAACCGACGCGCACACCCACGCACCTGCCGTCGGCGTCGCGCAGTCGCTCGGCGACGCCAGCGGCTTCCAGGCTGCGGTACACGGCGATGGCTCGGCGCTTGTGCTGACGGCGACGCAGCTCGGTGTCGTGGTTGATGCGCAGCAGATGCTTCAGGGCGGCCGGTCCATCGGGCCGGCCGAGCACCGAAGCAACCAGATCGGCGGTGACGCGGAATCGTGAGGTCAGCGGTTCGGGTTGCGCCACGATCAGGCGCTGCATCGTCGCCTCGTCGTAGTGGACGAAGCCGTCGGGCGCCTTGGCCTTGGTGGCCTTGCGACGAGCTTTGGGGTCATCGCCGGCGCGCGACAGCGCCTTCGCGTTCTCGATCACGTGGTCGGGGGCCTGGACCCACACGTGTCCGTCGGGGTCGAAGCCAGGACGTCCGGCGCGGCCCGAGAGTTGATGGAACTCGCGCACGGTGAAGCGTCGAACCCGCGTGCCGTCGAACTTGGTCAACGCGGTCATCAGCACCGTGCGGATGGGGATGTTGACGCCGACGCCCAACGTGTCGGTGCCGCAGATGACCGGCAGCAGGCCCTCGGCGGCCAGCCGCTCGACCAGGCGTCGGTACCGGGGCAGCATGCCCGCGTGGTGCACGCCGACTCCGTTGCGGATCAGCCGCTCCAGCGTTTCGCCGAATCCCTTGGCCATCTTCACGCCGGACATCGCTGCGGCGATGGCCTCGCGCTGGGCGCGGGTGGTCACGTTCAGGCTGACCAACGACGACGCTCGCTCGATGGCGGCGGCCTGGTTGGCGTGCACGACGTACACGGGGCTCAGCGATTCGCGCACTGCTTCCAGCACGCTGTCGGACACCGTCGTCATCCGCCACTGGTGATACAGCGGCGTGGGTCGATGCACCGACGTCACCTCGGTCACCGCTCTGCCGGATCGGAGCTCGAGATCGGAGGTGATCGCGCTCATGTCGCCCAGCGTCGCCGAGGCCAGCAGGAACTGGCAGTTGGTCAGCTCCAGCAGCGGCACCTGCCACGCCCAACCGCGGTCGGCCTCGCCGTAGTAGTGGAACTCGTCCAGGCAGGCGAACCCGAAATCGCTGCCGGGGCCTGTCGCGAGCGCGTGATTCGCGAAGACCTCGGCCGTGCACACCAGCACCGGCGCATCGGCGTTGATCGACGCGTCACCGGTCGCCAGGCCGACCTGGTGTGCGCCCAGCAGGTCGACCAGGTCGAAGAACTTCTCGGCCACCAGCGCTTTGATCGGCGCGGTCCACACGGCGCGTCGGCCCTCGTTCATCGCCAGCAAGATGCCGGCGATGGCAACCAGGCTCTTGCCCGAACCGGTGGGCGTTGCCAGCACCACGTGCTCGCCAGCGGCGAGGGCCAGCGCCGCTTCCTCCTGATGCGGGTACAGCGGGCGACCGCTGTCGGTCGCCCACTGGGCGAACGCGTCCAGCACCAGCAACGGGTCAGAGCCCGTGGGCGGCAAGAGGTGCACCAGCGAAGCCATGTTGCCGACCAGTGTGCCCCGCAGCGGCGACCGCTTCGTCCGGCGGCGCACCAAAACCTGCGTGTGAACACTTCCGCCGCGGCACCCGGGTGGGAAGTGTGCACACGCGTGAACTGACCGGATGATCAATTAAGGTCGTTCGATGGCAACGATCCTGGCTCACATCACGATCAAGGCGGGCGAGGCAGCGCACTTCGAGGCGCTGGCTCGCGAGATGTACAGCGCCACGCATCAGCACGAGACGGCGGTGCGGCACTATGAGTACTGGCGTGGCGAGCAACCGAACACCTACTACGCGCTCCTCGCTTTCGACGACTTCCACGGCTTCATCGCCCATCAGACCAGCCCGCATCACGAGGCCGCCTCCGGCGATCTGCGCTCGGTGATCGAGGCGATGCGTCTGGAGTGGGTCGATCCCATCGCCGGTGCATCACCCCTGCCGCCGACCGCTCACCAAGCGCCGGCCGAGGGCGCCAGCGACCTGGAGGTGCGCTACTCATCCATGTTCGCTGCGCACGTGGCCGAATGGTGGGCCACCCAACGCTGACGGCTCAGGGGCAGGCCACAGCGGACGCCACCGCATCACGCACCCATCCGAAGCGAACGCGCTCCTGCTCCAACCGGAGATTGAGCCGCAGGCGGTTGTCACGCAGGTCGTCGTACACACTGCGTTCGGCTTCGGTCAGCCGGATCAGGTCGCGCCGGGTGGGCTTGTCCTCGGTTCCCCAGAAGTCACTGTGGGCGATGAGCGTCTGGCGGTCCATCATCATCGACGCAGCGTGCGGAACGAACGCACGCAACTGGTCCAGGATCGCCATGCCATGCGTGTCGATGTCGCCCCAGTAGTGCACGGGCACACCCGCCAGCCAGGGCACCTCGGCAAAGTGCTCGAAGCCCGAACCCGCCCCGAAGATCACCATCGACCCCGGCGCGTCCGGCAGAGCCAGGAAGTTGATCTCGTTCTCGGTGATGAACACCCGCTGCGGCGATGCGATGCGGCCGAAGTCGGGCGCCGTCAGCGCGTATTGGCGATCGTGGTCAGTGGCCGTCAGGCCCAGCGAGTGGTCGAGGTATCGGAAGTGCACCAGGCGCGGTCGCCGCCGAAAACCGTAGCGACGCACGAAGTCGGCCTGGCTGACGGTGGCGTCGATCGCCGTCTCGGGCAACACGATGTCCAACATGGCGGCAAGTGTTCGCTGATAGCGCTCGATGAACTTCGTGTGCACTCCGGGCACGTCCACCTGACGCAGGTAGACGTTGGGTCGCGGGTGCAGCACAAGCCACTCGGCCACTTCGAGCAGACGGGGCCACTCCTCGACCTCGGCGAGTGCCTCGAGCGGCCGCTTCGCCAACAGCGGCACCAGTTGTGGGCATTTGATCTGCACCAGTTCGACCAGGGCTCGAAACCGTTGCAGGTCTCGGGTCTTGCCGATCGTCGCTGCGGCCGCGTCGATGGTGTCGAACCACATGGCAGTCGGCGCCGAGTTGGCGCCCAGTTGGCGATGGTTCACCTGGCGAGATTCCAGCCGGCCCTGAGCGATGCTCTGCAACCCGGTGACCCATGCGCGCACCTCGTCGAACCGGGTGCCCAGCTCGGCAGATGTCGGCCGCTTCAGAACGACACGCAACGGGAAGAGGTCGCTCGGTTGCGCCACGTCGGCCAGCAATCGGCCACGGTCCCAGCGGCGCAGAACTTCAGACCGAACGTCGGCCGGCGTGCTCCAGCCCGTTGGGGTCACGGCGAGTCGACGCTGACGCTGGTGGGGCGGCGCCGTTGTTTCTCGTCGAGGTACTGCTGGATGGTCAGGTTGCGCAGCCGCGACTCGCGGCCGCCCTGGTTGTGGACGAAGCCAACGCCCTGCACGAACGGTTCGATGACGTGGATCTTCTGCAACGGCGTGACGATGAGCAGTTGCAAGTTCAGTTCGTCGAACAGTTGCAAGCCGTAGCGAGCCGACTCGTCGGACCCCCGGCCGAATGCTTCGTCGATGACCACGAAGCGGAACGACTTCGACCTCACCTCACCCCACTCCAACCCGAACTGGTAGGCCAGGCTGGCGGCCAACACGGTGTACGCCAACTTCTCCTTCTGCCCGCCGGACTTTCCAGACGAGTCTGAATAGTGCTCGTGTTCGGTGTCGTCCTGGCGGTAGCGCTCTGAGGCCGCGAACACGAACCAGTTCCGGACATCGGTCACCTTGGTCGTCCATCGGCGATCGAGCTCGGTCAGGCCGTCGCGGCCACGGAACCGATCGATCAGTGCTCGCACTTCGAGAAACTTCGTCTCGGCGTAGTGCGGATCGTCGGACCCCATCAAGGAGCCTTCGGTGCACTTTCGCAGCGCTTGTCTGAACTCGCGCACCTCGTGGTCGTCGCTGGCCGACAACTCGAGGGCGATGTAGCGACCGGTGTTGTAGTCGATGTGTGTCAGCGACCCATTGATCGCCTCGATCCGCTCGCGGATCTCTTCCTGCTGACGCATCAGCTGGGCTTGAAAGTTGGCGATCTCGTTGATCGTGTTCTCGTTGAGCAACTGCTTGAAGCGAGCCTCGTGACTCGGGAGATCGTCGGTCGTCAGCTGATGCAGCATCTCCCGGTAGGCATCGGCCGCGTCGACAGATGCATCGACATCGGTAGTCTCGGCCGGGAACTCGTGCCGGTAGCTCTGCATCGTGGAGGCGATGCGTTCGCCGATCCGCCTGATCGCCTTGTCGTCGCCATCGATCGCTGCTTGGATGTGCTCGCGCAGGCGGCGTTCATCGTGCTCGCAGCTGCGCAACGTGGACGGTTCCATCTCCAGCACGGCACGAGTGGCATCGAGGTCGCTACGCATCTCCAGGTGCTGTTGCGCGTTGGGTTGGGCCAGCACGTCGTGCTGCTCGACCAGCTGTTCGGTCCACTGGTGTTCGCTGGCGCTGATCTCGGCCAGCTGGTTGCGCGTGCGGTCGATCCGAGCTTCGATCGCCGACACCGCCTCGTCGTTGCCGGCGATCTCGTCATGCACGTGTCGCAATTGATCTGAGGCAGCGGTCAGGCGTCGACGTTCGTCGTTGCGTTCCTCGATCTGACGAGCAGGCGTGTGCCAATCGAGCTCGAGATAGTCGTTGTACACCGACATCTTCGCCAGCGCAGTGACCGCCACATGCAGCACGTCCTGCTGCTGCTTCAGCCCCGAGATGTGGTCGACGAGCGGGTGCATGCTGGCCGCCATGTGGCGTTGCTGATCTTCGAGCGCAGCGATCTTGTCGGCGTTCGACCACCCGAGCACGAAACGGCTGCGATCGTCCAGTCGGTAGCGGTCGTCCTTCTCGTGACGCTCGTCGCCACCCTTCGTCTGGCCGGCCATGGTGATGGCTCGGCGCTCGCGACGGAACTGGTCGGCGGTGTCGCAGCAGATGTAGTCGAAGCGCCGACCAAGCTCGTTCTGCAGCCAGCGCCGCCATCGGGTTCCGGGCTGCACCTCGATCTTGTGGGCCAGCCACTGCGGCTGCACCTCGGTGGCGCCCACCCGGCCAGCGTCGTCGCGCACCCGAAAGTACACGAACCGCTGACGCAGATCAGTGGCGTCGACCCACTGCTGCACTTGGGCGTAGCGGTCGTCGCCGACCAACAACGACAGCCCGAACGATCGCATGACACGCTCGGCACTGCCCTGCCACACATGCTCGGACTCGCGCACCTGCAGCAGTTCGCCGACGAAGGGCACCTCGTCGGCCTCCATGCCGAGGGCATCGCACATCATCTCGCGCAGCGCCACCTGTTGGCTCGGAATGTTCGTCTTGCGGGCACGCAGACTGTGCAGCTCCTGTTCGAGCGCCTCGTGCTCGTGCCGACCGCGCTGCAGCTCTACCCCGGCTTCGTTGAGCGCGTTCTGGACGTCGGCGACGCTGTTGTGCACCTGCTCGGTGCGCTCGCCCATCGAACTGCGTGTCGCCTGGAACGTATCGGCGTCGTTGGGTACGGCAAAGTCCAACTCGCGGCACAGTCCCGCATAGTCGTCGGCCTTGCGCCTGCGACGATCGCGATCGTCGGTCAACGCGTTGATCTCGACATCGATCGCGGCCAGGCGGTCGCCACCGTTGGCCGCCAAGTCGTGGCGCAGCGCCTCGCGTCGCGCCAGCAGATCGCGCAACGTTTCGGCCTGGTTGTCGCGCTGAGCTTCCGCCTTCGTTCGCTGTGCTGCCAGATCGGCCAGGCGCTCGCCCAAGAGTTGCGAACGCACGTCGGCAAAGTATGTGCGGAGCGCGTTGCGACAGGCCTCGCGCACCGTGCGTTGTGTGGTCAGTTGGTCGTGGCGATCGCAGTCGTCCACCAGCGGGCCGAGGATGTCCATCTGTCGCTTGGCACGCAACACCGACTCGTGGGCACGGTTGAGATCTTCGAAGTGGCCGAGCAGCATGGTGATGCGTTCGTCGGCACTGCCCGCGTCCAGCATATGGTGGCGGACGAACTCGGTCAGGTTGCCGACCGACTTCATCGACACGGTCTGGTGGAACAGCTCCAGCGCCTGTTCGGATCTGATGCCCAGCCGCCTGCGGAACCAGGCCCCGTACGGCGGGAAGGTGTCGTTCACGTCGGCGCCCTGGGCGCGCAGGCGCTTCTTGAGTGCAGGAATGTCGGCGCCGAAGGCCGTGAAGTGTTCTGCGATCGTCAGGTCGCGCTCGGCACCGACGAACAGCCGCGCCGGCGGACCGACCGCTTCCTTCATCCAGAACACCTGGGCGATGGTGACCGTCTGCTGGAATGCGCTGTTGCGGAACACGCCGAGGATGACGCTGAGCGTGGAATCGTCGCGCAGGGCCACGGGCTTCGACGACCCACCGACGTCGTTGCGTTCGGACTTGTAGTGACCCAGCACGTACGAGCGCAACGACCGCTCTTTGCCTTCGGCACCCGCTGCCTTGTTGTAGGCCACACGATGCGCCGGCACCAGCAGAGTCGTCACGGCATCGACGATCGTGGACTTGCCCGAGCCGATGTCGCCGGTGAGCAACGTGTTCTGGCCATGCAGGTCCAGGCTGCACACGTGTTGATCGAAGGTGCCCCAGTTGAGCAGTTCCAGCCGGTGCAGGCGGAAGCCAGACGCGGTGTCATCGGTGCCGAACTCCAACGTGGGAGCGTCAGTCATCATGATCTGCCCCCGAGCCCGAGCTCGATGCTGCTGACCTCAAATCGCGGGTCAGCGACTCGCGGTAGTCGGCGAGACGAGCGTCGAACTCCGACAGCCATTGCGCATCGACGAACGCCTTGATGATCCGCCGCACCTCGTAGGTGGGCGGACCGGCGGCGTTGGCCCCACCGAGGCGCTTCAGGAATCCGAGGTCGACGACTTTTACGATGTGTGCGTCGATCTGGTTGAACAGCCGGGCTTCGTCGGCTCGGTCGGGCAGAAAGACCCGGAGCAGATCGACGATCTCGGCGCGAGTGAGCACCAGCCTGGTTTCGCCGCTACGCGCGTCGAACTCGGCGAGCTTGCGTCGCAGCAGTGCCAGCAACAGACTGACCGGGAACGACAGGGGTCGCCGAGCCACCAACCGGGGAGGACCCGTGGTGCCCTCGTCGGCTGCCTCGTCGTCGATGTCGTGGGCGCGGCTCTTGACGAACGCGTATCCCTCGGCCTCGTCGATCATCAGATCAAGGCCGAGCACCACCAGGTAGTCGCGAGCGCGAGCTTGCAGCATGACCAGACGCGCCCAACTGGCGGTGTCGTTGTCGCGGTAGACCACACCCTTCAGCAGCAGCACCAACAGGCGCGACAAATCGTCGCCGGTCAGAAGCGGCGGGCTGGGAACTTGGGTCGATGCATCGGGTAGTGCCCCGGGCACGTCAGCAGTCACGTCATTCACGCAACGAAGACCACCCTGGGCATCGAGGCCGACCGTTGGACGCCGTCGGCCGACCACGTGACGACATCGGTCACCGACTCGTCGACGGTCGTGTCGAACCGTTCGCTGCCCAGGTGCAGATACGTCACCACTTCGGCCAACCCGTTCTCGAGCGGTTGCGAATGGCACAACTGGCCGAGTGTGACCTGCCCGGTGGCGTCCAGGCTGCGCTCGATGTGTTCTGCGAGGCGCTCGACATCGACGACCTCGTGCGCGAACAGATCGTCGATGCCCACCTCGTCGCCGGCGACAGCCTGCACCAAGTCGTCAATCGCGACCCGTTGCTTCGGCGTGAACAGCGGCCGCTCGAACGGCAACGCGATTTCGGTGGTCGGTAGGTGGATGGAGTGCACGCGACCGGACGGCGGCTCATCGCGGACTGCCAACGAGCTGCTTTCGATGGACCGCAACAGTTCGACGATGCGGCGGTCTTCCAACCAGGCCGTGTCGTCGAGGAACCGGCGCAGTTGCGTGGACAACAGTGCAACCGTGCGCTGCGTGTGCTCGCCAGCCTCGAGCCAGTCGTAGTGCACCCGCCGCACACGCCGATCTGGGCGCATCTCGGCGATCGCCGGCTGAGCAAGCACACGTTCCAGGTTGCCGCTCATCTGTTCCTGCCGTGCCTGCGACATGAGGAACTCCCAGAACGCCCTGAAGCTCTGCCCCTCATCCGAGTCGGCGATGGCGTCGCGTTCACCCAGGATCTCGCCCACCAGCGCACCCTTGGCGCCATCCCAGCCGGCGATCTGCTCGCGAACCCGCCGATCGAGCGCCCGAAAGTTGTGTTCGACCTGACGAAAGTCGCCCAGCAGTTCGCGGGCGAGGGCAACGAACTGTTGGAACTGCTCCTTCAACACTCGATCGTCGATGACATCGACGTTGCCCAGCCGAACCTGCTCGATCTCGGCGTCGATCTCGGCCCGGCGTCGCTCCAATTCGGCCAGACGAACATCGGGATCTGTCTCGGTGCTTGCCGCCATCTGTGCCAACAGGTCGAACAGGCTGCGCAACCGTGACTCGGTACCGACGAAGGGTCGATCGGCCAGTCGGGCCACCCAGCCAACCGCTTGCTCGGCGGCCGGCGTCATATCGAAGGACGGCTCGTCGGAGTTGGCCGGATAGAACCGCCGCAGCCAACCTCGCTCGTTCGACGACCATTCGACCAGGTAGTCGAGCGCCGGTCGTGGCATCACCTGGTCGCCGCGCAGTGCTCGAATCGCGAACAGGTCGTCTTCCAGCGCCTCGACGAGGTCGGGTTGGGCGACGGACCGAACGTTGGGCGTCACGTAGACGCGGTGCAGAAACGCGACAGCAAGGGGAGCATGGTCGTACCGCAGCAACCCCCACGCCGCGTGCCGGTCGCGGATGGTGCCCAAGTTCTCGGCATCCAGAATCACGGCACAACCCTACGAGGCCACTGCGATCAGCGCAGTGCTCGCAACGGTTCTGCCGTCACAGTGCGCCTCGGTCCAGCAGCGCCAGGATCTCGACGGCCCGGTCGTGCACAGCGGGCAGGTCGCTCAACCGGCGCATGGCCGCCAGCGGGCGGGCCATACGGTGATTCGCCGCAAGCGTGTTCTCGTTGCGGGCGAGGAAGTCCCAGTACAGCGTGGTGTACGGGCATGCGTCGGCACCGGTCCGCTGCTTCGGGTCGAAGCGACACGACCGGCACGAGTCGCTCATCTTGTTGATGTACGCCCCGCCCGAGGCATACGGCTTGGTGGCCATCATGCCGCCGTCGGCGAACAACGCCATCCCGATCACGTTGGGCAACATCACCCACTCGGCGCCGTCGACGAAGTTGGCCCGCATCCACTCGGTCATCGCCCATGGGTCGACGCCGGCGGTCAGGGCCAGGTTGCCCAACACCATCAACCGCTCGATGTGGTGTGCGTACCCGTGGTCGTGCACGTGGCCGATCACGTTGGCGACGCACGCCATCTGCGTGGTCGCCTCGCCGGAGAAGGCGGGCGGCACCGGGCGGGTGGCCCCCAGCGTGTTGCGAGTGCGGTACTCGGGCATCCACAACCAATAGACACCCCACACGTACTCTCGCCAACCGATCACCTGCCTGATGAAGCCCTCCACCGAGTTCAACGGAGCATCGCCTCGGCGATGTGCCGACTCGGCGGCGTGCACGATCTCGGCCGGGTGCAGCAGACCGATGTTCATCGACGATGCCAGCACCGAATGGGCCAGCTTCCATTCGGCGGCCAGCATCGCGTCCTCGTGCGGCCCGAACAACGCCAGACCTTGGCTGACGAACTCATCGAGCCGGGTCTGCGCCTGCGCTCGGGTGACCGGCCAGGTGCCATCGGGGTCGGCACCGTACGAGCCCGGCGGCACCCGATCGAGCACAGCACGGTCGATGTCATCGAGCTCGAATCGCTGGATCTGGGGCCAGGCCCGACCGTCTCTGGGCGGTGGCTCGCGGTTGTCGTGATCGAGGTTCCATTGGCCGCCGACCGGTTCGGGGCCGTTGCCGGTGTCGTCGATCAGCACGCCGAGTCGCCGCCGCTGCCACCGGTAGAAGTCCTCCATCGTCAGCCGCTTGCGGTCGGCCGCCCAGCCCGCGAAGTCGTCGTAGTGGCACAGGAACTGGTCGTTGCGCACCAGCTCGACACCCCACCGTTGCAGCATCGCCTGCGCATCCCAACTCGTCGGCTCCATCGCGATCACGCGTCGTGCGCCGAACTCGTCGATGTGATCGCGCAGGCCTTGGCGCAACGTGGTGGCCCGGCGCTCGTCCACATCGAACCCCTCGACCCGCAGTTCCGCGGCGAAATGCGCCATCGCCGACAAGACCAGATGGAGCCGCTGCCGATGCCATCGGCGCGACGTGATCTGCGCCTCGCTCTCGACCAGCAGCACGCGACACTCGCCCGGCCGGCGGCCCGCAAGGGCTCCCCTGGAGCGGTCCAGTTGGTCACCGAACACCCACACGGTGGGGATGGACGAGGCGGGCACGTCGGCAGTGTGCCCACGTCGCTCAGGTCAACCCCAAGCCGTGCCCCCGAAAACCTCCGCTTCTACGGCTGAAGTCTGGACTGGTCGTCCTCTGAACACCATTTCGGTGGTCGGCGACCGACAAGAAGCCGGAAAGACGCAAGAACCCCGGCGCGCAGGCCGGGGTTCGAGAAATTCGTGGGCGAGGGGGGACTTGAACCCCCACATCCTTTCGAATACTGGCACCTGAAGCCAGCGCGTCTGCCATTCCGCCACTCGCCCGAGTGGAGTTGCCAGGCTAGCAACTCGGCGACAACCGCCCAACCCGGATACCGCCCGAGGGACGCCTGTTCAGCCCACTAGCCTCGATTGTCATGGGCTTGCAGTCACTTGAGCGTGCTCTAGAGAATATGGTCGAGGTCGTGTTCTCGCGTTCATCACGTAGCAGCATCCGTCCCGTCGAGCTCGGACGGCGGCTCTTGCGCGAAATGGACGATCACCGAAGCGTCGATGTGAAGGGTCGTCGCATCGTGCCGAACGCCTTCACGTTCCACCTCAGCCCCCGTGATCATGCGGGTTTCGCCGAGATCGACCACGCCCTGAACCACGAGTTGTGCGAGGCCGCACGCGAGTACGCCCGCGACGAGGGCTATCACTTCATCGGTCCGCTGGCAGTGGAACTGGTCGTCGACAACGCCTTGAAGCCCGGCCGGTTCGGCATCGCCTCGCACCTGCGCGAAGAGCAAGCACCGCCTCGCGATCCCATCGGCCCGCCCAGCTATCAGATGGACGACATGCCGATGGTCGTCGAACAGCAGAGCGCGCCGATCTCGGCCACCATGTCGCCCCCGCCCATGCCCGCACCACAAGCAGGGCCACAGCAACCGCAGCAGCAACAGCCACAGCGGCAGCAACCACAGCCCGGCCGCGGCGTGTCGTCTGGCCGCGTCCAAATGCCGTCGGGCGAGCGCATCAACATCACCACCAACCTGATCAGCATCGGCCGCCTGCCCGAGTGCACCATCACCCTGAACGACGCCAACGTCAGCCGCCGTCACGCCGAGATCCGTCCGGGGAATGAGATCGTCATCGCCGACCTCGGTTCGACCAACGGCACCAAGGTGAACGGATTGCGCATCGACGGCGAGCGCGTACTGACCGACGGCGACATCATCAGCCTGGGCAGCACGCACTTGCGATTCGAGGCAACGAACCAGTCGGCATGACCGATCAACTTCTCGAGATCCTGAAGTTCGCGCTGCTGGCGCTGCTCTTCCTGTTCTTCGCGCGTGTCCTGTGGGCCGTGTGGAGCGAGGTTCGCGGCCCACGCGCCGGTCACATGGTGGCCGTGCAAGTGGAACCGATGGACCCCACCACCCAAGGCCTGAACCCGCCGCCACCGCACCGGGTGAAGCGGCCCAAGCGCGGGCTGGTGACCAAACTGGTCGTCATCCAACCTCGCGAACGCAAAGGCGCCACGTTCACGGTGAACGGCGAGATTCGCATCGGGCGTTCGTCTGCGTGCGCGATCTCGATCCCCGACGACACCTTCGTGTCCACCACCCATGCGCGCCTGTACCCGTACGACGGCTACACCGTGGTGGAAGATCTGAACTCGACCAATGGCAGCTACGTGAACGGCGCTCGGCTGAGCGCACCGCGGCCGCTGACCAGAGGCGATCGACTGCAAATCGGCTCGACCATCTGGGAGGCACACTGATGGCCGAGCTTCGCTGGGGCGCGTTCACCGATGCCGGTCGGATACGCGACGAGAACGAGGACACCTATGTCGCCGAGGCGATGGTGTTCGTGGTGGCCGATGGCATGGGCGGCCATCAGGCCGGCGAGGTGGCCAGTGCGCTGGCCTCGAACATCCTGCGCGAGCGCCTCAGTGCCGGCGCGTCCAGCGTCGACGTGGTGGTGGCCGCCGTGCTCGAGGCCAACGCGGCCATCTTCCAGACAGCGCACAACAACGTCACCCAGCGAGGCATGGGCACCACGTTGACGGCGCTGACCGTGCTGCCGGCCGGCGAGGAGAGGCCCGAGCAACTGGCACTGGTGAACGTGGGCGACAGCCGCGTGTACCTGGCGCGCCAAGGAAACCTGACCCGCGCCACCGTGGATCACAGCTACGTGCAAGAGCTGCTGGCCACCGGCCACATCACCGAGGCCGAAGCCAGGAACCACCCGCGCCGCAACATCGTCACTCGTGCACTGGGCATCGAGCCCACGGTGCGGGTCGACTCGTGGCTGCTGCCCATCGTTCGTGGCGACCGCTTCGTGATGTGCAGCGACGGTCTGGTCGACGAGGTCGACGACGACGACATCCACACCATCCTCAATGACAACGACGATCCGCAAGAGGCTGCGGTTGCCCTGTGCGCCGCGGCCATCGCCAACGGCGGGCGCGACAACGTGACCGTGCTGGTGGTGGATGTGATCGAGGGCATCGACCCCGCCGACGTGGCATCGCTGGTCGACGACGACGCAGATGCCACCGTGCAGCTGAACCGGCAGACCAGCCAGATCGACAGCGATCCGGTGACCGACCAGATTCCAGTGACCGATGCTGCCGGCGAGTCGAACATGAAACGTCAGCTGGCCCGCCAACTGAACGCCAGCACGTTCCTGCTGTTCCTGCTGGGCGCGGTCATCATCACCGTCATCATCACGCTGATCGCCGTGGCGGTCTCGAACAGCAACAACGACCCAGCGCCCACCACGACGACCTCATCGTCCACCAGCACCAGCAGCACATCCAGCACCACCTCGACCAGCAGCACGACCAGCACCACGGTCGTGTCCACGTCGTCGAGCGACCTGGGCACGACCCCCGCAGGGCCCAGCACCGTGGCACCATGAGTGCCCTCACATGACGACGACAACGAGTACGCCATGAGCACGGGGTCGCCCATCGCCTCGGCCAGACGCAGCACCGAACTGGG
>JANNFQ010000375.1:0-2194 GCA_031380045.1 Acidimicrobiaceae bacterium | reverse complement strand
AGAGAAATCTCGTGGGGGTTCAAGTCCCCCCTTCGACACCAATTTGGGGGTAAATGCCCTGGTCAGAGAGTTTCTCGGGTCGGTTTGACCGGGCTTGAAAGGCTATTTGTCCGCGATTTGTCAGCGCATGCGGTCTGTAGCCCATGTGCGACTCCGGTTCATGCTGGACACTGTGGCTTCGGTAGGTGGGTGACAGTTTTGGGACGCGGCTTCGGTTGCTGGGCGACAGTGACTTCGGTAGCTGCCTGACACTTGTGCTTGTTGATCGCGGTCAGCCTTCTCGTTGACGGGCATGTGGGCTCGTCTGGTTCGAGGGGGTCGTTGGCGTGATCGTGGAGCTCAACGTCGTGGAACAGCGATATCAGGCAGTGCTCGAAGTGCTGAACAACGGTGCGACCGTCACCGATGTCGCTCGGCGCAACGGGGTCGCGCGCCAGACCGTGCATGAGTGGTTGCGCAGGTACGCGTCCCAGGGTCTGGCTGGTCTGGTCGATGGTTCGGCGCGGCCGTTGTCGTGTCCGCATCAGATGCCGCCCGAGGTCGAGGCCAGGATCATCGGGCTGCGGCGTGATCATCCGGGCTGGGGCCCGCGCACGATCGGGCATCAGCTCGGCAAGGAAGGTGTCGAGCCGTTGCCGTCGTTGTCGGCGATCTATCGGTGTCTGGTGCGTCAGCGGTTGATCACGCCCCAGGCGCGTAAGCGGAAGCGGTCGGACTACAAGCGTTGGGAGCGGTCGCGGGCGATGGAGTTGTGGCAGATGGACATCGTTGGTGGTGTGCGCCTCGCCGACGGTTCGGAGGCCAAGATCGTGTCGGGTGTTGATGACCACTCGAGGTTCTGCATCTCGGCGCATGTCGTTGCTCGGGCGACAGCTCGTCCGACGTGTGATGCGCTCGCGTTGGCGATGCGCCGTCATGGTGTCCCGGTGCAGATCTTGACGGACAACGGCAAGGTGTTCACTGGCCGCTTCGGTCCCGGGACCGGTGAGGTGCTGTTCGACAGGATCTGTCGGGAGAACGGCATCAAGCACATCCTCACCAGGCCGCGGTCGCCGACCACGACCGGCAAGATCGAGCGCTGGCACAAGACGATGCGCGTCGAGTTCTTGAACGGCAAGGTGTTCGCCGACATCGCCGATGCGCAGACCCAGCTCGACGTGTGGGTGCACCACTACAACCACGTGCGGCCGCATCAGTCGTTGGGGATGAAGACCCCGTGGGATCGGTTCCAGCTTGCCCGCAGCGAACCAGCACCGCGCCCGATCACACCGGCGGCGGACCCCGCCGGGGTGATGCCCCCATCGGCGAGTCGGCGGGTGGACCGCAAGGGCACGATCAGTTTCGCTGCCGCTCACTACAAGGTCGGGGTGTGGTTGGCCGGCCAGGACGTGAACGTGGTGTGCGATGGCGGGCTGGTGCAGATCCATCATCGTGGTGTGTTGATCGCGACCCATGCCCGCCGTCACGAGCCGGCCAAGCAGCAGGCCGGGATGCAGCGCCAGACTCGACGGCGTGAGGCACAGCCGCGGCCGACCGCGTCGGTTGTGACGGTCAGCTGCAAGGTCGACTCGTCAGGCAACGTCAGCTTCGCTGGGGCGAACTATCGCGTCGGCAACGCCTATCGGCGCCGGCAGGTCCAAGTTGCTGTCGTGGGCGAGTTCGTCGAGATCGCGATCGGTGAGCAGCTGATCCGACGACACAAGATCAAGCACGACCGCACCCGCGAACACGGCGCCCTCGCCAACCCCGGCGGCCGACCGCGCAGAATCAACGCCGCCTAAACCCAACCCAACCTGTCAACCAGCTACCGAAGTCACCCTGTCAAGCGGGTACCGAGGCTTGACACTTTTCGGACCAGCGGGAATCGGACGTTCCCATCTCGACGTCGGATTCGGTGGGTGCCTCGCGTGGCGGGGTGACAGGGAGGGCCGGTTGAACCGTTTCCGATGTCGGCTGCTCAGGATCGGAGTGCCTCGACCGGTGGAATGCGGGTGGCTTTCCAGGCGGGTTGTGCGCCGGCGAGAAGCCCTGCTACGAGGCCGATGAGAGGTGCGGGAAGTGTGAGGAGCGGATCGAGGGTGGTGGTCCAGTCGCGGGTGGTCGCGACGGCGAAGACGACGACGATGCCGATACTGGTGCCGGCGATGCCGCCGATGATGCCGAGGGTGGCGGACTCGGTGAGGAATTGCGCGGC
>JANNFQ010000306.1:0-3914 GCA_031380045.1 Acidimicrobiaceae bacterium | reverse complement strand
CCGTACGCCCGCCTTGTAGCTGTCGTCGGGAAACGGTGCGTCGTATGCGGCGATCACCTCGGGCGACAACGTCGTGGCGCAGCCGCCGTTCACGATCTGGCCGACCGGAAAGCTGTCGGTGGTCTCGGCGAATCGTTGCCACCCCAGGAACGCTTCGCTGGGTGTGCCGTGGCCCGTGGGCAACCCGGTGTTGCCGATCACCACCCGCGTGTATCGGTCAGGATCGGCCGCCACCAATCGCAGACCCACCAGGCCGCCCCAGTCCTGACCGAAGAACGTGATGCCACGGAGGTCGAGATGGGCGAACAGCACCTGACGCATCCACTCGACGTTGCGCGCGTATGTGTAGTCGGTGCTCGCTGTCGGCTTGTCGCTGCGTCCGAAGCCCACCAGGTCGGGAGCGATCACGCGATGACCGGCCGCGACCAGACGCGGGATGATGTGTCAGTACAGATAGCACCACGTGGGCTCGCCGTGCATCACCAACACCGGTGCAGCGTTGCGCGGGCCTTCGTCCAAGTAATGCACACGCAAGGATCCACCGTCGAGATCGCCGATGGTGACGTAGTTGGGATGGAAGCCGAAGTCGGGCAGATCGGTGAACCGCTCGTCCGGAGTGCGCAGGCTCTGCATGCCCTCACCGTAACGACCTGCTCGAATGTCATGCTGAGACCACCATGAATCGAGCCCTGCGTCGCCCCCGTTCACCCCTCGTTCGCATGCTGTCGCCGTTGCGCGACTTCCTGGCGACCGAGGCGGCCGGCGCCATCCTGCTGGCCGTCGGAGCGCTGGCAGCTCTGGTGTGGGCGAACACGCCGTGGTCGGGTTCGTACGAGGACCTGTGGAACAGCCGCGCCGGCGTGACCGTGGCCGGGCACACACTCGAACTGGATCTACGGCACTGGATCAACGACGGGCTGATGACCATCTTCTTCTTCGTCGTCGGCCTGGAGATCAAGCGCGAAGTCACCGAAGGGCACCTCTCCACGCGTCGGGCCGCGCTCTTGCCAGGCGCAGCCGCACTCGGCGGGATGTTGGCGCCGGCGTTGGTGTACCTGGCCATTGCCGGCACCTCGGCCCCGCGTGGCTGGGCGATTCCGATGGCGACCGACATCGCCTTGGCCGTCGGCGTCCTGGCCGTTGCCGGCAGCCGCATCCCGTCGTCGTTGCGAGCATTCCTGTTGGGCTTGGCCATCGTCGACGACATCGGTGCGATCATCATCATCGCCGCCGTCTACTCGACCGGCGTGGCGTTCGGATGGCTGGCCGCAGGTGCAGTCGGGGTCGTCGTCACCGTGGCAGTCCGCCGAGTGGGGGTGCACTGGACGTGGATCTACGTGGGCATCGGCTGTGTCGTGTGGTTCAGCCTGCACGAGGCGGGCATCCATCCCACGATCGCCGGCGTCGTGATGGGTCTGCTGGCGCCGTCGATTCCCCGGCTGATTCCCGAGCTGATCGACAGTGACCAACTGATGGACCTGTCCGACGCCGACGCCGCGCGTACCACGGCCGTGCTGGCCAAGGGTTCGGTGTCGGTCGTCGAGTGGTTGCAGCACGTGCTGCACCCCAGGACCAGCTACGTGATCGTGCCCATCTTCGCCTTGGCCAACAGCGGCATCGAGATCTCCGGTGATGGTCTACGCGACGCTGCCCGGTCGCCGATCACGTGGGGCATCTTCTTCGGCCTGCTGGCCGGGAAGCCGCTGGGCATCGTGCTGGCCACACGTGCCGCGGTTCGCGCCGGGCTGGCCGACAACCCCCCCGGTTCTGCGCCCCGCCAGATGGTGGGCATCGGCGCCGCGGCCGGCATCGGCTTCACCGTTGCCCTGTTCATCACCGAACTGGCGTTCACCGATCCCACCGACCGATCGAACGCGAAGCTGGCCATCCTGCTGGCCTCGGTGCTGGCCGCCGCAATGTCCAGCCTCATCCTGACAACCGGCCGAGGCGGCCGAACCCGACCGCACCCCACCTCGTGACGCTGATCGCGCCCACAACGGGCGTGTCAAGCCCACCATGGGCTCCTCCAGCCCACCATCCAAACGCCGAACCCGGCGACCAATTCGTCCATGGGCGCGTGGAGCCCTCCACGGGCGTGTGGAGCCCGGAAGGGTCAGGGAAGTCCGGCGTGGGGAACGTCGACGGTCACTGCCAACAGGCGCGCCTCACGCGCTGCGCTGCGGGCGTGTTCGTCGAAGTCGGGGGCGTTGCAGATGTACAACGTGGTGCCGGCGTCGCCGCCCAGCATGCAGGCGTAGACGCCGCCGACATCCACCTTCACCTCATCGACGATCTCGCCACCCTCGCGCACGCGGATCACCCGGCCGCCCAGGGCATCGGCCACCCAGATGGCGCCCTCGGCGTCGAGACCGATGCCATCGGGTGCAACCCCCAGTTGCCCCAGCGCCTCGCCCAGGTCGGTCGAGGTGGGCGGTTCGCCGAATGCTGCCCACACTCGGCGATTCGACAACGAACCGTCGCCGCCGATGTCGAACGCGGCCAGCCGGCTGCCGAAGGTCTCGGCCACGATCAACACCCCGTCGGGCGTGATGACCGAGCCGTTGGGGAACAGCATGTCGTCGGCCACCACCGACGCGGTGCCGTCGGGGTCGACTCGCACCAGCGACGCACCCGCCACCGGGGCGCCGGCCATCAGGTCGAAGCCGAAGTTGCCGATGTATGCCCGACCGCCGCTGTCGACGACCATGTCGTTGGGATGACCGCCCACGAAGGGGGCGAGGTCGGCGTGCACCGAGAGTGCGCCTGAGGCGTCTTGCACCAGCAGCTTGCTGTCGCGCATCGACACCACCAGCAGGCGACCGTCGGGCAACCAGCCCAGCCCCGATGGTTGGTTGGGCACCTCGGCCTCGACGCGCATGTCCGAACCGTCGGCATTGGCCGAGACCACGCGGTACGAGTAGAAGTCGGCCACCCAGATGCGCCCGTCGTGCCAACGCGGGCACTCGAGGAACGAAAATCCGTCCAAGATCACAGCAACATCACGACTCACAGAAACCCCCAAGGTCCACTACCCGTAGACCTTCGCGCACTGCCACTGCTCGGGCCGAACCAGGGCTGTTCGAGGGTCGCGCGCCCGGCAGGATTCCTGACCGCAAGTGATGGTGCGGCCGCGCAGGGTAGGAGTCGTCGTACGCTGGGGAGCGGGCGACGAGCGGAGACACATCACCATGAACCGGCGCATGATCTCGGCACACGCCACACGGACGATTTGTGGTCGCGGGGTGGTGCTGATCGTCGCCATGCTTGTGGCGACGGCCGTGGTTGCCGCGCCCACACCACACGTCGTGCCCGCCGCAGCGGCCGCATGCAGTCGGGGTGGTCTCAGCGAGGCCCAACTGGACGCGGCCTTTGCACCGCCCGGTCTGGGCGCGACCGATGAGCAGCAGGGGTTCGGCGGCGGCGACTACCCCCATGCGTACTCGTTGCCCGACGGGCGCGTGTTGTGGCTGTTCCAAGACCTGCACTTCAGCAACGACGAGAACCTGCGCAACGACAACGCCGTGGATGTCGCCAACGGCACCGCAACGAACGCCGCCCACAACGCCGGCTTGGTCGAGCAGGGCGAGTGCTTCACGATCCTGGGTGCACGTGGGCGCGATCTGATCGGCGATGCCCAGACCCTCGACAGCCGCACGTGGTTCTGGCCGATGGATGGCGAGATCGGCATCGACGGCAACCTGTGGATCTTCATGGTCGAGATGCAGAACCCCAGCGGCGGTGGGGCGGGCTATGGGGCAGTACCCGTGCGCACGTGGCTGGCGATCCTGAATCCGACGACGCTCCAACAGATGTACTTCGAGCCGGCGCCCGACTCGTCGGCCAGCCTGTACGGATGGTCGGTGGTCTCGACCGACCAGTGGAGCTACCTGTACAGCCACTGCTATCGGCAGTAC
>JANNFQ010000279.1:0-5146 GCA_031380045.1 Acidimicrobiaceae bacterium | reverse complement strand
TTCGGTCGGCGCTCCGCTGCAGCCGGGCGAGGCCGATTCTTCGTGGCCGTGCAACCCCGACAACAAGTACATCGTCCACTTCCCCGAGACCCGCGAGATCATGAGCTACGGGTCGGGTTATGGCGGCAACGCGTTGCTCGGCAAGAAGTGCTTTGCATTGCGCATCGCCTCGGTCATGGCGCGTGACGACGGCTGGCTGGCCGAGCACATGTTGATCCTGAAGCTGACCAACCCCCAGGGCGAGTACAAGTACATCGCCGCGGCCTTCCCGTCGGCATGCGGGAAGACCAACCTGGCCATGCTGGTGCCCACCATCAAAGGCTGGAAGGCCGAGACCGTGGGCGACGACATCTGCTGGATGAAGTTCGGCGCCGACGGCCGCCTGTACGCCATCAACCCCGAGGCCGGTTTCTTCGGCGTCGCCCCGGGAACGGGCTGGGACACCAACTCGAACGCGATGGAAACGTTGTGGGGCAACTCGATCTACACCAACACAGCGCTGACCAGCGAGGGTGACGTGTGGTGGGAGGGGATGAGCGACACTCCCCCGGCACGTGCCACAGACTGGCGCGGCAATCCGTGGACACCCGAATCCGACACACCGGCGGCGCATCCCAACGCGCGTTTCACCGCCCCGGCAGCTCAGTGCCCGTCCATCGCCGACGAGTGGCAAGACCCGGCCGGCGTACCCATCTCGGCCATCCTGTTCGGCGGTCGTCGCCGCACCACGGTGCCGCTGGTGACCCAGGCGACCGACTGGGAGCACGGCGTGTTCCTGGGGTCGATGATGGCCAGCGAGACCACGGCGGCGCAGCAAGGTGCTGTCGGCAACCTGCGCTTCGACCCCATGGCCATGCTGCCGTTCTGCGGATACAACATGGGCGACTACTTCGCCCATTGGCTCACCGTGGGCAAGAACACCCAGGCCGCCAACCTGCCGCAGATCTTCTACGTCAACTGGTTCCGTCGCGACGAGGACGGCCGTTTCCTGTGGCCCGGTTTCGGCGAGAACAGCCGCGTGCTGAAGTGGGTCTTCGAGCGGGTCGACGGAGCGGCCGACGCCGTCGAGACACCCATCGGTTTCCTGCCACTGCCCGATGGTCTCGACACCACTGGCCTCGACGTGTCCGCAGACGACCTGCAGACCTTGCTGTCGGTCGACATCGAGGGCTGGAAGTCGGCGATCCCACAGATCAGGGCGCACTACCAGCAGTTCGGCGACAAGCTACCGGCCACGCTCAGCTTGGCCCTCGACGAACTCGAAGGCAAACTCGCCTCCGCCTGACCAGCGCTATCAGCGTTTGTGTCAAAGATGCAATCGTCTGACCTGGGCCGGTGAGTCCGATTGTTTGTGTCAAACGCCCGACCCGTCAGTTGACCTTGCCCACCAACATCGCCCTGATGCCCAGACCCATGATGAACAGGCCACCCAAGCCGTACAGCAGGTACAGGCGGTGCTTCATCTGGAATCGGTACGAGTAGATGATCGCAATGGCGATCATGCCGACGAAGCCATAGAAGGCGTGGAACTTCGGGAACTCGAACTTGTACTTGTTGACCAGGATGACGCCCAGGACCACTTGGACGAACAGCGTCACTTCGACCAGCGCGGTGAACCACCACAGCGCACGAGTGCGCAACTGCGTCAGCCAGTGTGCGCCCAGGGCCCACAGACCGGCAAGCCCATTCCCGATGATGACGACCCACGCCCAGCTCTGGTGGAAGTCGCGAAATGAACCGGCGTCCAGGCGTGCCTCAGTTCGTCAGGGCCGAGGCGTTGACCGCCTGCATGGCCGCAGCTTCGGCATACGCCTCGGCGGCAATGTCGACCAACTCGTCGATCTCGGCCTCGCTGAAGCCTGCCAGTGCACGGAAGTTGCGCGCCAGGTGCACCGGGCTCTCGTCGGTCTCGCCGCGAAAGCCACCGAAGCTGAACAGCTTGTCGACGGCCTTCTGGAAGTCGAGCGCCTCTTTTTGACGCTGCGGATCGGTCGCCGTGAGACGACGCAACCAATCGCTGCCCATCTTCACGTGCGTGACCTCGTCGGCCAGCATCCAATCTTCGCAGAAGTCCAACACCGGATCGCCCAGCTGCACACCGAAGTCGCGCATGGTCTTGAAGACATCGATGGCCAAACCCTCGAGTGCACGATTGACACCCGTGAGGCGCAACACCGGATCGGGGTTGCATGCGGCCTCGTACAACAACGTCTGCTCGGCGAACTCGCCGATCTCGCCACCCATGTGCTCGCTGAGCTTGCAACTGATCTCGACGTGGCGAGCCTCGTCCCAGCACTGCCGGGCCATGTCGAGCTTCAGCCCGAACGGCGCCTGATCGCGTGCCTCGCCGAGGTCGAAGTCGAAGCAGGTGCGACCGGCGCCTTCGAGCGCCTGGATCTCGCCGACGAAGATGCCGTGCATCAGCCCGCGAGCATTGTCGCTGGCCTCGCGAACCGTGGGCGCCAGACCGTTGATCTGCGAATTCGGGTTCAGGTTGCGTGGGTCGAACACCGACTCTTCCACGCTGACGCGCTGGAATCGTTGGTCACGTGCGAGTTCGTCCACCGGCAGCATGCGCTTCATGACCGAAACCCTACCGAATGCGAGGCGTCACCGCGAGTGCCGCGTTGGCAGTGTCGGTCACTCGCCGCATCCCAGACCGCCGATGAACGAGATGATCGTGTCGGCATCGGTGACACCGGTCAGGAATCCTGTGAAGTTCTCGTTGACGACGAAGTACGGACCGAAGATCTCTTCGGGGTACACCTGCGCGTCCGGATATGCAGCGCGCAGGTCTGCGACCGACGAGCCGATGCCGATGCCATTCGCCGTACGCATGCCGTCGGGAAGCACTGTTGACGACGACGCCGGTCCGTACACGTAGTTGAAGAAGTGCCGCCTGCCCTTGAGCACGATGCTTTCATCGCTGAAGAGCAACTGCAGGTCGTGCCACGTGACGCCACGAACCTCGTTGCCGGGGCACACGCCGAACGTCTGCAGCGGATCGACCCAGCCGCTGTCGCGCGTGGGTGGCCCCAAGATGGAGCGCACATAGCTGACGACTTCGTCGGGGTCGGCGCCGAATGCAGCATCGCCCAACCCGGTATCGCTGAGCACCAAAGTGGCCGCCGCCTGCACCGACGTCGCCGTCGTGGTCGATGCGCCAACCGTTGTGGAGGTGACGGCCGTGGTGGTCGGAGCAAGGGTCGTTGCAGGCGCAGCCGTGGTGACGGGTGAGGCGATCGTGGTGGTGGTCGCCGGTGGTGGAACGGTCGTGACCAGCGGGGCGAAGGTGGACGTGCTGGCCGACGAGTCGTCACCACCACACGCGGCAACGATCGAAACAGCGACGAACAGTGCTGATGCAGTGACCAGGCGCGTTCTCATTCCGAGAGTCTGCCAGCAACATTCCGCCACCCCACCTCAACCCACCGCCCAACACGACAACCCGCCGTGTCTCCGTCAGCGGATGAGGGTCTCGGCCTCGTGGCCACCTTCGACGAGATGGAGACCGCCGTTCGTGACATCGATGACGGTCACCGAGCAGTTGTCGAGGCTGCGGATCACCAGGCGGTCGTCGCCCACGGCGAGACCGATGGCCGCGTTGACAGCGACGAAGTGACTGAAGATGACAGCGTCGGCGGTACGTGAACGCAGCGAGGCCCCGACTGCATCGCGAAACGCCGTGTAGCGAAGACCCAGATCGGTCCACGTTCCTTGCATGGCACCGCGCAGCCACTCGACCCGGTCGGCCATGGCCACGCCCTGGGGCGACGGGATCTCGGCCATGCGCGGCTCGATCGAGATGGGGCGATCCCACAGCGCGGCGAGTGGAGCTGCGGTCTCCCGGCAACGACGCAGCGGGCTGGACTCGATGTACAACGGACCCGTGTCGGCCAGTTTGGTCGCCACCTGTTGGGCTTGACCCTGACCGATGGCATCCAAGCCCGGATCGGCGTCGGTGTTCCAGCCTGCTGCCGCTCGACCGTGCCGGACGAGGTACAGCCGGGTCATTCGAACAACCAACCTTCGCGGACTCCGGCAGGCGCGCCCTTCTTGATGTACCACTCGGTGCCGAACGCGTTGCGGAACACGTCGGGCGACATCTGCAGGAACATGCTGGAGTCGCTGACCTGACTGGCATGGCACGTGATCGACACGCGCTTCTGCTCGATGAACGCGGCGACATCGACGGCGTGGGTCAGTTCGGCCTCGGGCGTGCCGAACGGGTTGCCGTCGTCGGCAGGGCCGTTGGGATCGAAGTCGGCGGGCATGCTGCCGTCACCGTCGTCGATGGCTGCCTGCACGGACCGCGCAATGAGATCGCGGTTCATGGTGGCCTCGAAGACGGTCGGTGTGTTCGCCAACTGGGCAGCCCGATGACCGACGCGGTGCACCTGGATGTGGTCGGGATGGCCGTAGTTGCCGTGCCAGTCGTAGGTGGTCAACACATCGGCGTGCTCTTCGCGCAACACGTCGGCCAGCCGTTCGGCCGCTTCGTCGAGGGGGGCCTGCATGAACGAGCCGTCGTGGTCGTTCTGCTCCCAGCCGGTCATGCCGCTGTCGCTGTAACCCAGCCACACCACACGATGCACGCCCAGCGCCTCGGCCGATCTGGCAGTCTCGACACGACGACGATCGACCAGCGTCTCGCCGTGCGCCAAGTCGTGGGGCACCTCGCCATGATCGCCGTTGGTGGCCACGACCAGAACCACGCGATGACCTTCCGCCGACGCCCTGGCCATGGAGCCACCGGTGGTGATGGCCTCGTCGTCGGGATGGGCGTGAAAGCAGACCAGCGTGCCCATCAGGCGTCGGCCACGGCCTTGCTGGCGATGAGTTGTTCGATGCGATCTGAAGCCACGCCCCAGTCTGCCAGCACTTCGCGGGTGTGCTGACCCGGGTGCGCAGGGACTGATGTCACGACCGCCTTGGTGCGCGAGAACCGCGGCGCGGGAGCTGGCTGCGTGACGCCGCCGAGTTCGATGAACGTGCCGCGCTGAACGTTGTGCGGATGTTCCGCGGCCTCGCTCATGGTCAACACTGGGGCGAAGCACACGTCGGTGGCCTCCATCAATTCGCACCACTCGGCCCTGGTCTTGCCGCGGAACACGTCACCGATGCGCTGCTTGAGGTGTGGCCACTG
>JANNFQ010000260.1:0-1813 GCA_031380045.1 Acidimicrobiaceae bacterium | reverse complement strand
GCGTCGGGGGCGTCGCAGCTGTGGGGTGTTTCGGCGATCCCTTCGGCATAGCCATAGAGTTCTCCCGACGGGGGTGCAAAAGCGACGACTTTGAACACCCAACCGGTCGTGCATCGAACCGGGCCGTGGTTGATCGTGATCGCGGTCGTAATCCCCCCGACGATGTCCATGTAGCCGGTCCACTGCCCGACGGTGGGGTAGGTGGCTTCGAGTGTGGTTTCGTTTCCTTGGTAGTCGCTGACGGTGGCGACGAGTTTGATCAGCTCGGGCGGATTTTCGGGGGACTTCGTACTCGAGTTGTGCGACCCGTCGTAGTCGACTCTTGTCGCACGCGACGGGACCCTCGAACTCCCAGCCGTCGACCTGTGCGCCGGTGTCTGGGGTGAGCATCACGGACGCGATTCCTGTGACGACCGAGTCGACGGATGAGCCGTCGTCAGCGGTGATCTCGATGGCGATGACATTGCCCGCGCTGACCTGACCGCCAGGGAGCGGCTGGCTGGCGAGGAATGCAAGCGGCGTGTTCGTGTCTGGCTCGGGGGCGGGCCCTGTCCCGCTGGCCAGCTTGCCGACGTCAGTCCCGGCGATGGCGGTCACCGCGTACGAGATCGGTTCGGTGGCGAGGTCGGAACCGCCGAGATCGCAGGGGTCGGCCCGGACCCGCTTGATGAAATCGCCGATCCATCGGCCGTAGCCAACGGGTGGGTTGTCGCCGGCCCAGGCCGTGACTTCGAACTCGTTGTCGCCGCATCGGTCGGCGCCTGTCATTGCGAACATCGAAGTTGCCTGGACCCACGGCTGGCAGCCATCGCTGGTCGTGTTCTCACGCGGCGCGGGGATGGCTCCGCTCGCACCGCTCGAAGGTGGGGCAGGCTCTTGCGGGTCTGGCGTTCGAACGAAGCCCGAGGCCAGCTCGGGGGAACGTGATCGGGTCGGGCCGCACTGCGAACAGTGCTTCTTCGGCCGACGCCCCGAGCGACACCGTGGCCCGATAGCGACCGGCGCTGAGCGGGCCCGTGGCGACGCCGTGCGAGTAGGCAGCGTCGCCAACTTCGACGTCGATCTCGTGCTCGAACAGCTGCTCTTCGCCGTCGGGGCCATCGAGCCATGTCCACGCCACCTCGAGCGGTACGCCGGGTTCGACCTCGCCGACGCGAACGACCACGGTGATCTGTTCATCACCCGACGCGAACTCGAGCGCCGGATCAACGGGAACACCATCCTGACCGACCGACGACTTCGGGTCCTCTTTCCGTCCTGTCAGGCGGTGTTCGGATGTTGATCGCGTCGGCGCTCGGACCGTTCGTGATGGCCGAATGGTGGATGCCGCAGCGGTCCAGAATCAATTGTGTTGGGGAAGATGCCGTGGGCGTTGTTGCGTCCCACCGAGTCGAAGGGCGATCCGTCGTAGGCGATCGGCTCCAGCACGTTGGTGTGGATGATCTCGCGTTCGAAGCGGGCGATGCGCGGGTCGGCCACGTTCCAAGGTGACTTCATCGGAGTCCTGCGCCGTCGCTCAGAGGGCGCTGGCGATGCGGGTGGCGTTGGTCGGTGTCCGCGGGGTGCGTAGTCCGACAACGAGGCACACGATGGCGCCGATCGCGGTGGTGAAGAAGACGGCATTGTAGACGACGAGCTTGCCACCGTGCCAGCTGGCGTCGTCGGCCAGCTCGATCCAGAACGCCGTGGTCGAGACGACGCAGGTGGCAGCGAGCACGGCAGCGGAGGTCAGCAGGTGTCGACGGCGTTGCGTGTCGGGCGGTTGTGTCGATCGGGCGAGGCGGCTGGCGGACATGACGGTGAGCACGGCAGC
>JANNFQ010000366.1:0-1823 GCA_031380045.1 Acidimicrobiaceae bacterium | reverse complement strand
GTGACGCCCTCGGTGGGCATCGTGGTGCCGGCCCGGAACGTGCAGGCACTGGCTGCGGCGCTGTGGGAGATGTCGACCGACAGCGCCCGACGGACCGCGATGGGGCTGAATGCCACGAAGGGTGGGCAGGCGTGGACGCTGGACGAGGTAGCGCGCGCGCATCTTGACGTCTACGAGGGCATTGGTGAGCAGCGTCATTGAACTTCGACCACTGCCCGTAGTAGCGTTGAGCCCTGTCAGGCGGATGTTGACGACGGGAGAGTGCGGTGGGCGAGTCCAATGGTGCGGTCACGCGACGCGAGGCGTTGTTGACCACGGCCAAGGTGGCAGGCGCCGCGGCGTTTGTGGCTCCCGTGGTTCTCGGTGTGTTCAGCGCCTCCTCGGTCAGCGCAGCTCCCGTGCTGTGCAGCGCGGCGAACGACAGTGATGCTGTCTTCGGAACGATCGACAGCAACACCAAGAAGTGGAATGTGAACTGCGGCGGCAATGCCGCCAACGATCCGTGTGCTGTCACTGGTAACTACAACGGGCAGAACACAAGTTTCACGCTCGGGCCAGGCTCTGGCACCGTTCAAGTCGGATTGGGCGGCATCGACAACTTCTGCACGAGCGCCTCGTACTACGTGATCACGAACCCTGCGGGATACACCTGTTCGGCAACCTGGGTCATCGAAAATTGCACCGGCTCGATCGGCTCGTCGACCCCGGTCCTCGGCGCCCCGGCCACCGCTCAGTCGTTGCCGTACTGCACGACCAACTGCAACGGCGTCAAGCTCGTGTTGTCGACTGTGGTGTGCTGCCCCAACTGAGCGACGAGTCCAGGGTCGATCGCATCCTGGAACACCTGCTCCGAGATCTCTCGACGGACGCACGAACTCTGTGGTCGGCATCGGAACGGCCGCGACCCCGATCCTCCGACATCCACAGTTGGCTGCATCGCGAGATTGGCTCGGTGGGCAGGCAGCTCCGTGCCACTCGTTCTGCGGTCCCACTGCATGCGTCCGCGATCACAGAGTCGTCGGGCCGCGGGGTGTTGGCGGTTGGTCAGACAGGATCGGGCAAGAGCACCTTGGCCCTGCTCATGGGATCACGAGCGGGGGCTGGGATCGTTTCCGACGACACGATCTGGCTGAACCAGGGTGCGGTGGTCGGCATGGGCGCCCCCCTAGCGGTGCGGCCCGGCAGCCCCTTCCACGATGACGCCAGTGCGCTCTGGTACGCCTCGGGAGTTGACCGGCTGATGGTTCATCCAGCTGACCTCGGATCGTCGGTCGTGCATTCCTGTAGCGTCGACTCGATCGTGTTTCCAACCTTTGGCCGTCTCGACAGGGCATTTCGGATCGTGCCACCGGTCGAGGCATTCGCCCGCTTGCTGTCCTCGGTGCTGCGGCCGATCAGGTCGGCTGACGTCACAGCGATTGCCGCCGTGGCCGCTCGGTGTCCAGCGGGATTGATTGAATACTCGGACTCCGCTGCATGCGTAGAACTGGTCCAGCAGGCATGCCTGCTTCCAGAGCACATCTCGGCGTTCAGTGTGGTCGACCGGGCAGAGATGGTTGACTCGGGCTTCGGCGAAAGTACGTCGGCTGTTCGCTTCGACTCGGATGTCGCTGTTTGGAACGCGGCGACAAATTCAGTTGTGTGCGTGCAGCACTGGGCGGAAGGCGACCGGTTACCGCGAGGTGAAGCGTTCGATCAGTTGCGCTCGCTGGGCTTTGTGACGGCCGACGGCAAGGAAGGCAATGACTGACACCCAGCCGCCGCAACGGCTGCGGACCTCACTGCCGGCGGCTGTGCTGCAGCGGCCGACGTCTCGGCTGGTG
>JANNFQ010000237.1:0-8817 GCA_031380045.1 Acidimicrobiaceae bacterium | reverse complement strand
GATGAGGTTGACGCTCAGGTTCACCACCGACCGCTGCAGGTAGCCGACCGGGTTCTCGACCGTTGCGGCGTGTCGCTGCAGCCCGATGAACGCCTCGTGCACCACTTCCTCGGCGACGCTCGCATCCAGTGTGATTGCCGCTGCCAGCCCCAATAGACGCCGGCGGTGTTCGCGGTACAGCGCAGTCACATCGAAGTCGATCGAGGCGACATCGACCGTCGCTCGCAGCGCAGCGGCGCGCAGCAGAGGATCGACCGGACCGCTCACGATGAACGACGGATCGGCTTCCACATTATTGACCTGACAGCGAGCACCCCCGAATCGTTCCAGGCCGGGACGAGGTGGCCGTCCCGGGTCGATGTCGAAGGGCCGGGCTCGAGCCCCAGGCAGGCTGAGGCCCAAGGCGAAATCAGCTCAGGCGGGCTCGTTCGGTTCGGGGAGCTCACCCTCGTGATCATCGATCGCGGCGCCGGGCGAGTCGGGGTCGGCGGGCGACGGCTCTGCAGGGCTCGCTGGGTTCTGCGGGTCGCCGGCCACGTCGGTCAGATCGATGACCGAGTCGTCGCCGCCGAACTCGTTCGACACATAGGCATCAGCATTCCAGTCGTTCTCCCATCGCTGCCCGTCGACCAAGTACTTGTAGCGATAGGTGCGGCCCGTTTCCAATTGCAACGACACCACGAACTGGCTTTCGCACCGCATCATTGGCGTGGCTGTAGAGGACCATTCGTTGAACTCGCCCACCAGGTGCACGCTGCGCGCGTCGAGGTGATCGGCTTGCATCCGGAAATCGACCGTCGCCACCGAACCCACCCTGTGGATGTCGGTCAGGTGCCCATCACGGCGATTGTTGGTTCCGTTCGCAGTGCCGCACTTCCCATCGCCACCTTGCCCATTGAACCCTTGCGGAGTCATTGGAACCCCTTCCGGTCGGGTGACCGGCGTCATCGTAGACACGGTGACGACCTCTTTCCGGGCGCGTCGCCGGGCCAACTCGTGAAGGGGTGCTCTGACTGCGGTGATGGCCGATGGGCGAGGCATGGGGGCGACATTCCCGGGGTGACCGCCGGCCAAACCGCTGCGACCAGCTCGCCGTTGGATATCACCCGACTGGGTGAGGTAGGCGTGCCCTGAGCGGTGCATCTGGCACCGTGTGGCCGGAACCTGACACCATGACAGAGGTGGAGTCGACGCGTGTGGATCGCTGGCTGTGGTCTGTGCGCCTGTACCCGACCCGCTCGGCGGCCACCACTGCGTGCCAGGGCGGCCACGTACGGGTCAACGGTCGTGCCGCAAAGCCCGCGACCGCGGTCAGCGTGGGTGACCGCGTGACCGCCAACGTTCACGGCGATGAACGGGTGCTGGAGGTGGCGCGCATCATCGACAAGCGGGTGGCTGCTCCTGTGGCCGCCGAATGCATCGTGGACCACAGCCCTCCACCCGCACCGCGCGAACACGTTGTCCCGTTGTTCACCCGCGACCGCGCCAGTGGCCGCCCGACCAAGCGAGAGCGGCGCCAACTCGACCGCTTCCGACAGCGCTGACCCGCCGATCTAACCTTGCCCATGTGACGACCACCGAAACGACCACCGCGGCGAGCGCTGAACCGGTCACGCCGACGCCGGCCATCCCGCGATGCTCAGCCGACGCCACGGCCGAACAGATCAGCGCTGAACTACTGGCGCACGGAGCCGTCATCATCGAACGCCTTGCCTCTGACGAACTGTGCGATCGCGTCATGGCCGAGCTGCAGCCGTGGTGGGAATCGACGCCGGACGGTGGCGACGACTTCTCTGGGAGGAACACGCGCCGCACTGGAGCGTTGCTGAGCCGGTGCCCGTCCAGCGAGGCGATGGTGGCGCATCCGTTGATGCTGGATGTCGTCGATCGCACGCTGTGGGCCAAGAAGACCACGTTCCAGTTGCACCTGACGCAATCGATCGCCATCGGGCCCGAGTCGCCCGCTCAACATCTGCATCGTGACCAGTGGTGCTTCGACTTCTTTCCGTTTCCGCGTGATGTCGATGTCGAGGTGTCCAGCATCTGGGCTTTGTGCGACTTCACCGAGCAGAACGGCGCAACTCGCGTGGTGCCCGACAGCCATCGCACGCCGGACGACGTGCGGTACTCGCCCGAACAGACCCAGCCGGCGGTCATGCCGCGCGGTTCGGTCGTGCTGTACCTGGGCTCCACGGTGCACGGCGGCGGAGCCAACCACAGCAAGCAGACGCGGTTCGGCGTGAACGTGGATTACATCGTCGGCTGGCTGCGCCAAGAAGAGAACCAGTACTTGTCGTACACGCTCGACGAGGTGAAGCAGTTCCCAGAACACGTTCAGCGCCTGGTCGGTTACGAGGTCGGCGCTTACGCGTTGGGATACATCGATGGCGGCCGCAGCCCGATGACGTTGCTGCGCGATTCTTCGACACGGGACGCGCAGAGCTTTCTTCCTTGAGCGCAGTCCACGCGCGCCCGCGCCCTCGCCTGATCGCCGCGTTCACCTTTGTCGCAACGGCGATCTCCTCGATCTCACTTGTCTCGTCGGTGTCGGTCGTGACCGTCGCTGCCGCGCCTGCCGCGCCGGCCGCGATCGGCGCTCCGTCCAGGTTGGTACCGGTCGGTCCGCTGCGGCTTGCCGACACTCGCCAGGCCGATTGTGGGTGCGCCCGGCTGGATCCGAACACCATCAGGGTCAGCCTGTCGGGCAGGCCCGGCATTCCTTCGGGCATCACCGCCGCGGCCATCACCGTCACGGCGGCCGACGCGCTGGTGGGTGCGTTCGTCACTGCTTGGCCCGCCGGTGGGGCTCGTCCTGACACCTCGACGGTCAACGTCAGGCCCGGGCATGCGGTTGCCAACTCGGCGATCATCCCGATCGGCGTCGACGGTTCGATCGACGTGTTCGCCTCGGCTTCGACGGCGATGATCATCGACGTGTCGGCCGTGTTCGTGCCGGCGCCGTCTGCGGCTGCCGGTCGGTTCGTGCCCACGCCACCCACCCGGCTGCTGGACACGCGTGAGGGCGCGGGCGCATTGCCGGTCGGTGGCACCGTCACCGTGCCCTTGCCCGGTGGTGTGCCCTCCGACGCGCTGGCGCTGATGGTCAACGTCACCAGTGTCGACGCCCGAATCCCCGGGTTCCTCACGGGCCGCGCCGCCGGAACATCGGCGACCACCACATCGTTCCTCAATCCCGACGGCGGTGGTGCCCCGGTGGCCGCGTCGGTCATCTTGCCCGCATCGTCGACCGGCGTCACGATCGACACGACATCGGGTGGGCAGGTGGTCGTCGATCTGGTGGGCTGGTTCACGGGATCGTCGACCACGGTGTCGACGAGCGGATTGTTCGTCGCTGCATCGCCCACCCGGCTGCTGGACACCCGCGCCTCTGCGCCTCGGCTGTGGCGGGCGGGCACGCGCGAGCTGACGTCACCGGTGGCCGGGGCGTCGGCGTTGGTCACCAACGTGACTCTCGATCAGGCCGACACCGGTGGATTCGTCACCGCCTATCCGGCAGGCACGAGTCGTCCGGGTACATCGTCGGTGAATGCCGCTGCTCGCAATGCCACGGTCGCCAACTTGGCGGTCACGTCGGTGTCCGACCGCGGCGTGGCCTACTTCGCCAACGAGGGCACGGATGTCATCGTCGACCTGACCGGTTGGTTCACCGGCTCGCCGATCGTCGCAACACAACAGGTGCCCGCCAACACGCCACCGGAGTTACGCGTGTTGATGATCGGTGACTCGACGTTGGCCGCGCTGAACGTGTCGACCTCGTCGCAACGCGCGCTGCGCGGGTTCGTCCCGGTGCTGGATGCTGCACCGTGTCGTCGCTTGGTCGAGCCGTCATGCCGCAGCGCGTTCACCGGTGCCGTGCCCGACACCGCGGTGCACGCCATCGCCAACGCACCCGGCGCGTTGGACGTGGTGGTGATGAAGGCGGGATACAACGAGGGCACGATCGGCTTCGAGTCCGATGTGGTCCAGGTGGTGTTGACGGCACGCGCTCGCGGCATCGATCTGGTGCTGTGGCTGACCTACAGCGAGGGCACCGGCACGCAGTTGAACAGGTATCCGATCAACAACGCAGTCGTGCGACGTCTGGCAGCGAGTGGGGCGTATCCCGAGCTCCAGGTCGCCGACTGGCGGACGTATGCGGCGAACTCGTCGGGCTGGTACGCCGGCGATCGGGTGCACCTGCAGGGTGCCGGCGCATGGGCCACGGCCGACTACGTCTCGCGGTGGGTGGCGCATGCCACGCACCGGCCGTGCCCGATGCCGTGGGTGCCGGGAGCGGCTGTCGATGATCCATGCCCCGATCCCGACGCGACCGCGGCGGCAATCGGCACGCCCGATCTACGCGGTCTGTACAGCTTCTGAAAGTCGGTCAGACGGGGGCCTGAACAATAGGCAGCGGGCTGACCATCGCCGGTTGGTGATCCCACAGGTCGGCCACCAGATCGCTGCGTGTCGAGGCCAGTGACGGGTCGTCCCATCGGTTGACTCGTTGCAGCGGATCGTCGCGCAAGTCGTACAACTCGCCCTCGGTTCCGTCGTGTGCCGTGCCGGGCAGATAGGTGGTGCACACCCAGTGTTCGCGGGTGATGGTGCGCAGGTGCACGCCCACGCCGAACAGCTCGCTGTCCCACTCGGTCAACACTCGCTCGAAGTCACGTGCCTCGGCGTCGCCGTCGTCCACCGGCAACGGCTTGCCCTCCATCCAACTCGGAACCGAGACGCCGGCAATGCAGCAGAACGTCGGTGCCAGATCGATGTGGCCGACCGGCTTGGTGACCACGGCGGCGGCAGTGCCACTGCTGGGTGCCGGCCGCCAGATGAACGGCAGCCGCATCAACCCGTCGACGTGGTACGGACCCTTGAACATCAGCCCGAAGTCGCCTTGCAGCTCGCCGTGATCGGTGGTGAACACGATGTCGACAGCGTCGTCCCAGCCGCGGCTCGCAATGGCGGCCAACACCCGACCGATGGCTTCATCGATCAGTTCGCATTCAACGGCGTTCAGTGCATTGATCTCGCGCACCTGGTCGGCGGTCAACGTGGCCGGCACCCAATGCAGCGGTGCCTCGTAGTTGCTGACCAGACGCCCGTCGTACCAGGCCCGGTAGTGGCGCGGTTTGCTGTCGAGCACCCGCTCGCGCTCGGTCTGATCCGCGATGTAGCCGGCCGGCAACGGCACGTCGCGCCAGTCGATGCGACCGATCTCGTCCTTCGGCGGGTCCCACGGGTGGTGCGGATCGGGAAAGCTCATCCAGCAGAACCAGTCGTCGTCCACCGGCAGCGAGTCCAGCCACGAGATCGTCCGATCGGCGACCCAGTCGGTGTGATACCAGTCGCGCGGGATCGCGTTCGCCCACGCCTGTGGGGCGCCGGTGTCGCCGCCGCCCATCGCGTTGACCTCCAGCGAACCGTCGAGCACCGGATAGAACATCCCGACGGCCTCGGGATGCGTCGAGGCCAGCCAGCGCGCGTAGTGCAGCGGCCCGGCACCGCCGTGGGTGGCCGACTCGAAGTGCTCGAAGCCGCGGTGCGGCCCGAAGTTGCCGTTGCGGGCGAACCCGTTCTCGGGGAAGCGGCCGAAGGGATCGAGGAACGGTTCGAAGTGCGGCTTGCCGATGATCGCCGTTCGATAGCCGGCGTCGTGCAGGACCTCGGCCACGGATGGGGCCGATTCGGGCAGCGGTACGCCGTTCATCCACACGCCATGTGTGCTGGGATGCTGGCCGGTGATCATGGTGCTGCGCGAGGGCATGCACACGACCGACTGCGGATGTGCCCGCTCGTAGCGGATGCCATCCGCGGCCAAGGCATCGACGACGGGCGTGCGGGCCAGCGTGCCGCCATTGCAGCCCAGCGTGTCGTAGCGCTGCTGGTCGGTGGTGATGAACAAGATCTTGCGGCCCATCAGCGTGCGCCGTCCATCTGGATCGAGGCCTGCTGGGTCGAGTCGTTCTGGGTCGCTTCCATCTGGCGCTTCAGTTCGGCCAGCGCGCCGGCTGTACCGCCGCCGATGACCAGCGCCATGGTGCGCGGGTCGCACTCGGTCGAGTACACGACCAGGCACGTGTCGTCGTGCAGATCGATCACATCGATGGTGCCGCGGTGATGCTTCACGATCGGCACGTTCAGGCGGTACTGGAACCGTCGCTGCGAGTTGTCGCACACCAGGATCTCTTCGGGCATGGGCGCACCCGTGCCTGTCGTGATGATGCGGCTGAGGCCGTCGACTTTGCAATCGACGATGCCAGGGAACCAGTGGTGCAACTTCGTGGCGTCGCCCGCCAGAGCCCAGACGTCGGCGGCGGGTCGGTCGATGCGGATCTCGTGGCGGATGGTGCCGTACATCAGCGAAGCGAGCCGGTGTCGAGCACGGTGATGCGCATCAGCCCACCGTATCAATTGACAGTCGGCATGACAAGAGTTAGTTCGAGGCGAGCAACTTGCGGGCAGATCGTTCCAGCACGGCGGCGGCACGATCACGCGACAGGCCCTGATCGTGCAGCAGCAGATCGGTCGACTCGAACGAGCACAGCACGTCGATGGCGGCCACCGCCAGCGCGGCATCGACGGCCGGCAGTGCGGCAAGTTCGGCTTGGAACAGATGTTGGATCTGGGCACGGAAGTACTGGCGGTTTCGCGAGAGCTCGCTGGCGATGACAGGTTGTAGTTGGACCAGCGAACGCGAGAGGCGGGCCACTGGCGCCAGGGTCTGGAACAACTCCAATCGACGGTCGATGAACCGTGCGATCCTTTCATCCAATGGGGCTCCGGGCCCCACGGTCAGGGCGATCAGCGGGCGGGCGAAGTCCTGCTGACGTTCGATGGCGGTACGCGCCAACTCGTCCTTGTCGGCGAAGTATCGGAAGACCGACCGATGCGAGACGCCCGAGCGTTCGGCCACGTCGGCCACGCTGGGTCGCGGGTTGCCGGCACGTACCAGCTCCAGAAATGCGTCGACCACTGCGTACTTGTTGCGGTCACGGCGCGCCCGCCGACCGTCATCATTGACGAGTTCCTGCACCTCGGACATCCGACGAGCCTAGAAGGTCGCCAACAACTATCGACACAGCTGTGCCAATTGTTGGTGCTTGCCACTTCTCGACCGGGCGGCTGACGTGCCGGGTCGGGTGCGGGGTCAGGGTCGTGTGCCCGGTGAGGTGCGCGGTCAGCTGCGAGGCCGGGTTCGGCGCAAGATCGGGTCGGCGAGGCGCAGTGCCCGATCGGCGAAGCGCAGCACGCGGCCAGACGCACCGGGCGTGGTGCCGTCGACCAGGTTGCCCATGACGGCCAGGGTGATGTCGGCGGTGGTCTGTGTGCCGACAGCGACGCGCAGACCGGTACGCAGCAGCCATGGGTGGCCGATGAGGAAGCTGAACCGGCGGCCCGTGCGCAGGAAGCTGTCGAAGCGTTCGCCGACCAACCGGTCGTACTCGGCCGGGGCAGTGGCAGGGTTGGCCAGGAACTGCTCGACGGCCAGCATGCCGCTCTCGAGTCCGTAGTCGATGCCCTCGCCGTTCATCGGGTTGATGAAGCCGGCCGCATCGCCGATGGCGACCCAGCCTGGGCCGTGACGACGGACGCAGCTCATCGGGAGGCGCCACGCGCGTGGCTTGTTGATGTACCCGCCCAGGTCCCATGGCTCGCGGACGATGGCCGCGTATTGGTCCAGCAACGTGTTCAGGTTCAGTCGTTTGAAGCCGCGCATGGTGCTGAGTGCGCCCACGCCGATGTTGACCGTGCCGTCGCCCGCCGGGAACATCCAGCCGTAGCCCGGCACCGGCGTGCCATGTTCGTCGCGCAGCGACAGGCATGCCTCCAGATGTCGTTCGGCGTGCCGTGGCGTGGCGGCGTAGGCACGGATGGCCAGGCCGAACGGCTCGTCGGGGTCGCGCTCGGCACCGAGCATCTTCGCCGCGGCGCCCTGTGCCCCGGCGGCCAGGATGGTCATCGGGGCGGTCAGGTTCTGGCCTCGAGCGTTCGCACCGATCACCCGGTCACCCTCCATCACCGGCAGCGCATCGTTGTCGAAGCGCACCTCGGCGCCCGCTTCGATGGCCACGTCGATGAGGTGCGTGTCGAACCGGCTGCGCGGCCAGACGGCACCGTGGTTCGGGAATCGGTCGGTGGTCGGCCAGGCGAGCTGGCGGGTGGTCTTTCCGGCGATCATGCGCAGACCATCGATGCGATGGGCCAGCGACATGTCGATCTTCAGTTCCTCGAGCGCGGCAACCGCTCGTGGGGTCAAGCCGTCGCCGCACACCTTGTCGCGCCCGTGCGGGCCCTTCTCGAACACGGTCACGTTCAGCCCGGCGCGTGCCGCCACGATGGCGGCAGCGGCGCCTGCAGGGCCGCCGCCGATGACGAGGAGATCTCGCTGGTTCACAGTGCCCCAGCCTGCCAGCGTTCGCGCTCGTTCACTCCGTTCTGGCGGTCGGGACTGGGCTCCGCTTCGCTTCGCCTGTTCCCTCCGTGCGGGACACCTCTCGCGTTGGCTCGCTGCCGCGTGGTGGCGTCTGATCAGTGTTTGCGTGAGCGCACAAACACGCGGTTCGCTTGTGCGGTCACGCAGACTTCGTCGACCACGGCTGCGTGAGCGAACAAACCCGCGGAGCATCTGTGTGTGGCCCACACGATGGCGACTCAGGACGGCAAACTCAAGGACGGCGAGCCGGCGGCGAACCAGGCCGCGAGGGCGGCGAGGCCATCGTCGATCGACACGGGTGGGGTCCAGCCCAGGTCGTCGCGAGCTGGGCGTGGGTCGAACCAGTGCGCGGTGCCCAGTTGTTCCGCCAGGAACCG
>JANNFQ010000193.1:0-3176 GCA_031380045.1 Acidimicrobiaceae bacterium | reverse complement strand
CACCTTCGCGGTAGGCATTTCGGAATCCCCGGCAACGGGCCGCCCCGGGTCTTGCTGCTCGGTGCGGCTGTAAAGTGCCAGGGTGGCCAGACTCTCGAAGTAGCGAATCAGGTCGCGCTGGAAACCGCGATTGGAGTTTTTCCATGCGGCAATTTGCGGCGCCCGTTTCGCTGCCGACTGCCGGCGCTCCGGTGGCAGGGTCTCCGCCGGTCGGTGCTGCTGCCGGTGGCGGGGTCGCACCGCCCGCGGCCGACGCGTTCACCGCCGTGGGCACGTTCGACAGGCCGCCCGTTCCGTTGGGGCATTGCGTCGCGCCGTTGCTGTCGCATGCCAGCGGTTGGGGCGCATTCTGCGCCAGCACGTTCGTGCCATCGGCCGAGAACGTCGGGTTCTTGCAGCTCGCAAGGTTGATGTCCTGTACTTGCACACCGGGGATCTTGCGAATCTGCTCGAAGCCTGCCTCGACCAAGTTGACCGGCATCGGCGAGTAGCCCAGCGAGGCCGATTGCTGTTGGGCCTGGCACATGGCGTAGTACGCGAACGCGCCAAGGGTGAGTCCCTTGTCTTCGTTGAACTGACCGGCGACCTTCGTCGGCAGGATCAGGTACGAGTACGACGACAGCTGATAGCTGCGCGGGTCGGTGTCGGAGTACACGCCGTCCAGGTTCTGTGTCAGGTACACAGCGGGGTTGCTCTCGTCGGTGTTGATGCGAGCCTGCAGCAACGACACGGCAACGTTCTGTGGCGTGGGTTCGGTGTAGAAGCCAGCCGCGTTCAACACCTTGGCCACGGGGAACTGCGTGCCCAACGCGTATGAGTAGTTGACGTAGCCGATTGAGCCTTCGGCGAAGCTCTGACTGACGTAGCCGGCGATGCCAAGGTCGCCAGACTGCGAGATCATCCCCGGAATCGTCGGGTAGAACGATGTCTGACCGCAGTTCGGCGCTCGACCGGAACGCTGGCAGTAATCGGTCCAGAGCGCGCCGTGCTGATCGATCATCCAGGCCGTGAATTGGGCGCTCGAGCCCGAGCCATCCGATCGGACGACCGGCGTGATGGTCCGCGCCGGCAACGTGAGGCCCGGGTTGTCGGCCTGCAGGGCGGGATCGTTCCACGTGGTGACTGCACCGGTGAAGATCTTGACGACGTTTTCGCCGGACAAGCGCAGGTTCGTGACCCGCTGGCCGTTGATCTTCAGGTTGTACATGAAGGCTGTGCCGCCTGCCACCACCGGCATGTACGCGTAGCTGCCCGGGGTCGGGCTCTCTGGTGTCGATCCGTCTTCTGGATTCAATTGGAACGGAATGTCCGAGGCCGCGAAGTCGACGGTGCCGTTCAAGAAGTTCTTGCGCCCTGCCGTGGAACCGCTGGGGTTGTAGTCCACGGTGATGCCGAACTGCTGAACGTTCACCCGCATCGCGTCGATGGCATTCGCCGCCCACGACGATCCCTCACCAGAGATGCGTTGATAGCTCAACCCGGCCGCGATCGGCGTCGAGCTGCCGCCACCGAACGTCACGGCCAGACCTGCCACGACCACCACGGCAAGGCGTGTCGATGCGCGTCGAATCGAACGACGTCCGCGAATCATGGGGTCACCTCGTGCTGTGGGTTTCGCTGCGGTTGAGCCCGTTGCTGCCTGGCTTCGATGCGCTGCAGGTCTGCGGCCGAGCGGCTCGCGCTGCGTCGCGCCTGGCGCTTCGACAATCGACCGGCTGGACGTCCACCGATGATTCGGGCCACGGTGAACAGCAACAGCACCAGCATCAGCAGCACGGCGGCGGCGCCGAAACCACGGGCGATCTGTGTCGGGTCGGGCTGCTTCACCAACAGGTACGCCTCGAGCGGCAACGACATCATCCCGCCCTCGAAGGGATTCTTGTTCATTGTCTGGGCCACGCCTGCGGTCAGCAGGACTGGCGCCGTCTCACCAATGCCGCGGGCGACGCCCAGGATGACAGCGGTGGTCAATCCCGATCGGGCGGTGGGCAACACCACGTGCCACACGGTCCTCCACTGGGGCGCTCCAAGAGCAGCGGAGGCCTCGCGGAGGTTGCCTGGCACCAATCGCAACACCACGTCGGCGGCACGGATGATGATCGGCAACATCATGATGCTGATTGCGATCGATGCTGCCAGTCCGGATCGCTGGAAGAAGCTCCACCGCTTGCCGAGGATCAGGATCCACGTGGCGAAGACGAACAAGCCGGCCAAGATCGAGGGCAGCGCGGTCATGGCTGTGACGACGGTTCGAACCAGGCTGGCCGCCCGGCTCTTCGTCTCGTTCATGAACACTGCGCACATGACGGCCAGCGGCACGGTGAAGACCAACGCCAGTGAGATCATGATGAGCGACCCGACGATCGCGTGCAGTACTCCGCCCTCGCTCAACGGCTGCAGCGAACCGGTCACACTGAGGTCCTCGAGGTAGAAGTTCGGCTTGGTCAGCGCGCTCCAGCCCTTGACGAAGGTGAAGATGATCACCGAGAACAACGCGACGCCAGCGGCCACCGCTGCCGACGCCATCAGCGCACTCATCACCTTGTCGATGACGGCCGGTCGGTTCTCGGTCAGCGAAGCGATCACGGCGTGCGTCGCCAGGAACACGACGAAGCCGACCAACGCAAACCCGAGCCGTCCGGACAGTGAGGTGAGCCGTCCGAAGATCAACATGGTGGTGGCGACACTGCTGGCCGCAACGCCGATGGCGCGCAATACGTCCTGTGGTGAGAACCGACCCGTGGCACGTTTCGTCTGCGGGGCGGTGATGTGATCCGAGCGCCTCGGCAGAACGGTCTGTGACGTCGTCAGGCCGCCGGCCTCCGATGCCGTCAACCTGGCAACCTCCACGCCGGCCGAATGCGCCTCGGGGGCGGTGGCCGCCGCTGGATCAGGCAGCAGGCGTGGGTCGATGGTTGTTCGTTCGGACCAGATGGTCGACGTCATGCTTCGCTCCCTGCTCCCGAGCGCGAGCGGGCAACGAAGTACGACGCCGTGAAGTTGACGACCAGCGTCACAGCGAACAGCACGAGGCCGGCGGCGAACAGGGCCGACAGGCCGAAGTCCGAGGACTCGCTGTATCGAATGGCGATCAAGCTGGCGACCGAGTTGCTGCCCGCCTCCAAGACATGGAAGCTGATGTCGAACCGGGGCGAGATGATCAGGACGACAGCGAT
>JANNFQ010000356.1:0-2092 GCA_031380045.1 Acidimicrobiaceae bacterium | reverse complement strand
ACCACGGTGGTTCTGTAGCCACCACGCCCCTCCGGGGTCGGCGCCAGGCATCTCAGCGATGAGATGCAGGTAGTCATGTAGCTCGAAGTTGCTGTCCCGAAAGAACTCGCGAATCGCGGACGAAATTGCTTCCGCTGTCTTCTTCGTGCGCTTGTGTTCTCGGACCATGACGTCTTCCCATTCGTCAAGAAGAGCGTCGGTCCAGATCAGCTCGTGGAGGCCGTCCTCGCTGAGCGCTAGCAAGAGGTCCATGATGGAGAATGGAAACGAGACGTTGGTATCGGCGAAGATCCGATTCATCAGGCCGGGTCAATACGGGAGGCCGGCGTCTTCGATGAGTGCGCCAACGCGCTGTCGGCCGGTCCAGCGCAGGCTCGCTGTCTGCCAGCGCGACGGATCTCGCCGCATCCAGTCGATGAGCGATTGGCCTTCGGCTGGCATGCGCGCGTTGCCGGTGAGCAAGTCGATTGCCAACTGCGCTACAGAGGCGGACGGGAACTCCGCGTTCGGCCAGCCGCGCTGGAACACGATCGGGTCGTAGGGCTTGGCGAGGATCACGTTGGCGCCGATCGTCGTCGGCAGCAGTCGAGTGGTCTTGGCGAATCGCTCGGGATCGTCGGTGAACACGATGGCGACCTCGGGGGCGGCGACCGGCGCGATCGACGAGGCCACGAACGAGCCCGTTACTGCCCAGCGGCGTGCCTTCGCGGCAGTCGCATCGCGGAGCGCTTGTTCGGGCCCACCGGCCGCCACCCACATCGACGTCTCATTGGCGTCGAACACGGAGTAGGTCGTTGCGAGCTGGCGAAGTAGCGGTTCCCACTGCACCGCCGTCACAGGTCCGCGCGGCCGCCGCGAGATCAATCGCTCGTCCGCGAGTGTTTGCAGCACTCGCGAGACATACCCGTCGTCAATGCCGAGTGCCGACGCCAGATGGCCGGCCGTGTACGGGGGAGTCACCTCGATCAGCGTTCGCATCATCGCCCACACTCGTGGGCCGCGCAGCGTGGGCGCGCTGCGCGGCGTTGGGTCTGGGTCGCTTGCTGATCCTTCGGCGCGGACGTACAGCGCGGGTCTGCGGAGCCGAAGCTCGACGTTGCCTGTCTGATCCAGAAAGCC
The DNA here is from genome assembly GCA_031380045.1 of Acidimicrobiaceae bacterium. Lineage (GTDB taxonomy): Bacteria > Actinomycetota > Acidimicrobiia > Acidimicrobiales > Ilumatobacteraceae > VFMC01. Next base: position 973 of record JANNFQ010000356.1, on the reverse strand, counting down.
GATCTGTAAGTCGCGGAGGAGCTCGCGCGACCGAGGGCTGAGCCATTTCGCTGACACGATCGTCGGCCCCTCAGGTAGAGGCAGACGATCGATGGTGCGTGGTTCGAGTCGATCTCTTGTGAGCACGGAGACGGTCGCCTCGGTACCGTCGTCGGCCGCGATGCTGACGATGCCGAGATCGGGTTGGCGATGTGCGACGGTCAATGTCCAATCGTTGGGAATTAGCGCGCGAAGGCGCTCGACCGTGTTGTCGAGCCGACGTCGACTTGCCTCGGGGATAGCTGGTCGGGCCACGATCTCACCATAACTCATCCTGTCTGTGAATCCGATCTGTCTGCTGCAGGCAGAAAGGCCCTCTAGACAGAACTTCTAATGGTTCTTCTAATGGACCAGGTGACAGAGCGTGATATTGGATGACACACGATGACACAGCGAAAGCGCGAAAGACCTGGTGAATGGCACCAATGGTCACTCACGGTCACTGGTGGATATGCCCTCGCTCATAACCCGAAGGTCGCAGGTTCAAATCCTGCCCCCGCCACTGATGGAAATGCCCGGAAACAGTGAGTTTCCGGGCGTTTCTCGTTTTCGGCTGACGATGTCGTCTACCGGGTCCGTCTACCGGTCCGGTAGACGTCACATCGGCGGTGCGCCGCTCTCATGGCGGGTGAGCTGGGGTTTCGTGGCCGCGTGCCCGTGTCCGTCGTCTACCGGTTTGATGAGGTCGGCGAAGCGGTGGGCTGCTTCGGCGCTCATGCCGGGCAGCAGGTGTTGGTAGGTGTGGATCGTGAACGACGGGTGCGCGTGGCCGAGTCGTTCGGACACGACTTTGACGGGGATGCCGGCGGCGACGAGCAGGCTGGCGTGGGTGTGGCGCAAGTCGTGGAACCGGATGTGAGGTAGGCCCGAACGGGCGACGATCCTGGCGAACGGCTGACTGATCGATTCGGGGTGCACGGGTTCGCCGCCGGTG
>JANNFQ010000151.1:0-7860 GCA_031380045.1 Acidimicrobiaceae bacterium | reverse complement strand
TGGGCGGTGAACATCACCGGCGCGTTCATCTGCGCGCGCGAGGCGATCGCGCGCATGTCGACCGAGTCGGGTGGACGTGGCGGATCGATCATCAACATCTCGTCGAAGGCAGCCGTGATCGGCGGTGCCGAGGAATGGGTCCACTACGCAGCGTCGAAGGGCGCCATCGACACCATGACGGCCGGTCTCTCGAAAGAAGTCGCGACCGAGGGCATTCGGGTCAACTCGATCCGGCCGGGGCTGATCGAGAGCGACTTCCACCTGCACGCCACTCCCGGGCGCGTCGACCGGATGGCGCCGGTCATTCCCATGCGCCGCGCCGGCACGGCCGACGAAGTCGCGGCAGCGGTGCTGTGGCTGGCATCGGCACAAGCCAGCTATGTGACCGGGGCGTTCCTGGATGTCAGCGGCGGTCGCTGACGGCCGATCATCACCGTGGCGACCACCACGGTTGTGGTGGCCGTACACGCCACACCCACGACCCACGGCAGCAGCGATGCTCCCCCACGGTCCAGGATCCAACCGGTACCGAGCGGTAGCACGAGCCCACCCACGCCCGAAGTGGCGATGATCAGCGAGGTCGACGAGGCCGACAGCCGTAACCGGTCGTCGCCGAACGCCAACATGGTGGCGTACTGCGGCCCGAGCGTGAATCCGATGACACCGGTGGCCACCCACACGACGACATTGGACCCGTCGCCAATGGCCAAGACAAAGGTGGCCACGACGGCCGATGAACAGCTGCCGATCATCATGACCGACAACGCCAGCCGGCGAGTCAACCAGATGGCGAACAGACGACCCAACACGTACCCGGCCCAGAACACGGAGGCCAAGATTCGCGGCCCGGACGTGCCCCCCAGGTGGATGGCTGCGGCATACGTCGACACCCAGCCGGCGAAGGTCAGCTCGGCGCCGACGTACAGGAAGTAGAACAGGCACAGCAGTACGAACGCCGGGTGCCAGACGGGCGTATCGACGACGTCTCGACGAGTCGCGGAACGACGCACCGGCTGTTCGGTGGTGCGCAACAGCAGGACGACCGTGGCCAAACTGATTGCCATGACCGCCGCAACCAAGGTCAAGTGATCGGTCCTGCCCAGCGACGCTGCCACGATCAGCGGTGTGAACAGCGCGCCGATTCCGAAGCACAGATGCAGCGCGTTCAGCGTCGATCCGACGCGATCGGCAGGTTGGCTCCACACCATCAGCGTGTTGCCACCGACATCGACCGCTGCCGAACTGAATCCGATGACGGCGAAGACTGCGACCACCATCCACAGTTCAGAGACCGTCGTCAGTGTTGTCACAGCTGCAACCGCAACCATGCCAGCGCCCAACAGCAACCGGTGACCGTGCCCCCGGTCGTACCTGCGGCCCGCGGCCAGCGAACCGAAGATGTAGCCCAGGGACTGGCCCGCCAGCACGAACCCGCTGGCGCCGATGCCGACTTTGGCCCGCTCGCGCAGATGCGGCAACGCTGGGCCGGCCACGTTGAGGGCCATGCCCAGGAAGATGAACACGCCCAGATACGCGGCGACCGGCGACCGCCTCGGCCCCGCCGGCGCCCGTGCAGTGTCGGCCGGCAACGTCACGCCGAGATCCTACGGACGATCGCCGAAGCGACCATCCGGTCGGCGGCCCTCAACTAGGTTCACCGCATCATGCGTGCTGTGCTGATCGTGGCTCACCCCGACCCTGGCAGCTTCACCCACGCCATCGCTCGGCGGGTGTCCGACGGCTTGGTTGCGGCCGGTCATGACGTCATCGTGCACGACCTGTACGCCGAAGGCTTCGCCGCGGCCATGTCGGCCGACGAGCGTCACGCGTATCACGGAGACGTTCCCGTGTTGGATCCGCTGGTCGCCCAGCACATCGCTGACATCACCGATGCGCACACACTGATCTACGTCTACCCCACCTGGTGGAGCAGTATGCCGGCCATCCTGAAGGGCTGGTTCGAACGGGTGATGGTCCCGGGCGTGGGGTTCGTCTTCGACGCCAAGGGCAAGGTACGACCGGGACTGACAAACGTCCGCCGGCTGGTGGGCATCAGCACGTACGGCTCGAAGCGGCTGTACATCAAGGCCATCAACGACAACGGACGGCGCACCATCATGCGTGCCATGCGTCTGAGCACTGGCGTGCGAACCCGGTCGCGGTGGTTGGCGTTGTACGGCATCGACTCGTCGAGCGAGAACGACCGCAGCCAGTTCCTGGACCGCTGCGAGCGCATGGCGAGGTCGCTGTGAAAGCACTGGTGGTCTTCTGCCATCCGACGCACGACTCGTTCACCGGAGCATCGCTGCAGCGCGTGCTGGCTGGGCTGGCAAAGGGCGGCCACGATGTGCGCCTCGTCGATTTGTACGCCGAGGGCTTTCGACCCGAACTGTCACGCGACGATCTGGCACTGCACACCAGTGATTGGCGTGCTCATCCCGATCTCCGCCCCGACGTGCGGAGCCACGTCGACGACCTCACCTGGGCCGAGGCATTGGTGTTCGTCTACCCCACCTGGTGGTCGGGCCAGCCGGCGATGCTGAAGGGGTGGATCGATCGCGTGTTGGTCAGTGGAGTCGCATGGCAGCTCCCCGAAGGCAGCAACCGGATACGTCCAATGCTGCAGCACGTTCGACGACTGGTGGTTGTCACCAGCCATGGCTCGACGAAGTGGGTCAATGCGCTCGAGGGCGAGGGCGGCAAGCGAGTCGTCGGCCGCGCACTGCGGGTGCTGTGCAGCCCGCGCTGTCGCACCCGGTGGGTGGCGCTGTACACCATCGACCGCGCCCCGCTGGCCAAACGACTGGCGTTTCTCGACCGGGTCGAGCGTCGCCTGCAGCGTCTGTGACACTGCGTCGATGACACACGACGAGATCGAGACGTTGGCGATCAAGTTCTTCGCCGCCATCCAGGCCGGCGACATCGAGACGGTTGCCGCTACGTACTCGGACGACGCAGTCATCTGGCACAACTACGACCAGATCGAACAACACAAGGCCGACAACCTGCGCACCTTGCAGTACGTCATCGCAACCGTGCAGGATCGCAGCTACGACGACGTCCGTCGCACGGTGTTGGACGACGGATTCGTGCAACAGCACGTGCTGCGCGGCACCGCACCCGGCGGCCCGCTGGAAGTGCCGGCCATGCTGCGCGTGTGGGTGGCCGACGGCCGGATCACTCGCCTGGACGAGTACCTCGACACCGCCCAGGTCACGCTGACCCGCCCACCATCGTTCTGACACAAACCTTTGAACTCACCGCTCCAGGTCACCGCATTGCAACTTTGACTCAAACGCGGTCGAAGCGGCTGACGACTTCGACGTGATGGGTCTGGGGAAACAGGTCCAGCACCACGCTTGCGGCCAGGCGGTAGTGCGGCGCCAACAGACCCACGTCGCGGGCGAAGGCGACCGGGTCACAGCTGATCAGCACCAACGTGCCGGCACCCGTTTGGACCAACCGATGAACTGCATCTGCGCCCAGGCCGCGCCTTGAGGGGTCGGCGATGACCACGTCGGCCGGCACCGGCTGCCAGTCCTCGACCGACGACTCGACCACCGTTGCGGCTCGCCCCACGAGGTTCTGTCGAGCGTCGGTACAGGCCGACGCCGAGCCCTCGACCACGATCGTGCGCACAGCGGCACCAACGGCACATGCCGCGAACAGGCCCACACCGCCGTAGGCATCGACCACTGTGGACGACGCGTCGAGTTGATCGCCGGCGATCGTGCGGACCGTACGCACCAACAGTTCGGCGGCATCGGGACCCGACTGGAAGAACGACTGGGCGCTGACCTGCAGGTCGACGCCGGCCACCCGTTCGACGATCGTTGCCTGTGCGCCGGTAGCCACGTCGTCGGGCAGCCCGACGGCGTCGACCTCGGCCGGTGTCCACCATGCCGAACGCTGACCTGTTGCCGCCGAGACGCGTAGCGACACTTCCTCTGCGCCCGGCAACCGCAAGGTGGGCAGCAGCTCGACCAGTCGCGGATGGGCGATCATGCATCGATCCACGCTGACAGTGTCGTTGGTGTGCGCCATGCGCAGTGTGGCCCGCCCGTCGGCATCGACGGCGAAGCGCATCGACGTGCGATAGGCCCACGGCGGCACCGATCCGCCGACGGACACCGGCGCATCCGGCAACTTCGCCGTCCGCCGCAGTGCTTCGCGCACGATGTCAGCCTTCAGCTCGATCTGTGCCGAGGTGTCGACGAACTGCCAGTCGCATCCGCCGCACCCTCGCCCCCGTTCGGGACACAGCGGCAACACGCGATGGGGCGACTGCTGGACCACATCGATCAACACGCTGCGGGCAAAGTCGCGCTTGGCCGCGACCAACTGCACATCGACGACCTCGTCGGGCAATGCGCCCGGCACGAAGATGACGCGGCCACCGTCCTCACGGGCCAAGGCGTCACCTCCCGCCACCACGCGCTCGATGCGCAGACGAGCGCTGTCGTGGCTGCCAGAGACCATCTGTCAAAGCTACGTCCGACTACCCTCGCTGCCGTGCCCAACCCGCCCGACGATCCAGCCAGTCCGCATGCAATCAGGCCGATCCAGATCGCGCCCAGCGTGCTGCCCGTCGATTTCAGCCGGCTGGGCGACGAGATCGCTGCGCTGCAGGACGCCGGTGTCGACCGAATCCAATGGGATGTCATGGATGGGCAGTTCGTCCCCAACCTCACGTTCGGCCCGGCAGTGATCGCCTCGGCCCGGCCACACACCAACCTGCCGTTCGAGGCGCATCTGATGGTGCTGACTCCCGACGTCATGGCGGCCGAGTACATCGAGGCCGGATGCCAACGGCTGATCGTCCACGCCGAGGCGTGCACCCATCTGCATCGAACGCTCGGCAACATCGCCAACCTGGGCGCCACAGCCGCCGTGGCATTGAACCCAGCCACCCCCGCTTCGGCCATCGCCCACGTATTGGACCTGGTCGACATGGTGCTGGTCATGACGGTGAATCCCGGGTTCGGCGGCCAGCAGTACATCGCCACCATGGAACCGAAGATCCGCGAGGTGCGCCAGATGATCGAACGGGCCGGCCTGACGGGCACGGTCGATATCGAGGTCGACGGTGGCATCGGGCCGGCCACGGTGGCCGGTGCAGCCGCGGCCGGCGCCAATGTGTTGGTGGCTGGTACGGCCCTGTACCGAGATCCCGAAGGCCTGACGCATGCTGTCGGCGAACTACGCCGGCTGGCCACCGCAGCGGCGCAGGATCGGGCGCCCCAATCGGACGGCTAATCCGGCTGGGCGCTCCGTTCGATGATCGATCAGCGTTCTGCCCAATCGGCGTCGCGACGCGCATGACGACGGCGGCGCGGCGCGGCATCGCCGCCGCCCATGTCGCGCAGCGATCGGCCCATGGCGAACAGCAGGTGCTTCACCGCAACCAGGCCCAGCAGCACCAGAAACGCGACCCCCACTGGTTGTAGCAGTGCTCGCACGATGTCGCCCTTGGCGTTCTTCATCGGTGTCAGCACACCCGACTCGACGCTGGTTCCGTCGGCCGACAGCGTTCGCACCGGGTCGCTCAGTTGCGGACACTCGACGTCGCTGTTGCCGACACCAGCGATCTCGTTGCCGCCGAACAACGGTGCGGGCGCCCTGACCTTCGACGCCAGCACACCCGTGACCGGATCGATGCCCGCGCCCACGATGTACGTCGTGTCGACGTCGAGGAACCGGACCTCGTCGCCGTAGCGAACGTCGATCAGCCCGCCCACCTCGAAGCCCGCCGCCGAGCCCGACCGCAGCGACTGGATGGCGAATCGCGCCGTGGACGTGTCGCCCAGCACCATCGTGCCGGTGAACACCACCTGTTCGCCCGGCGGCGTGGCGCAACCGGTGGGCACGGTGACCAATCGGGTCGACACTGCGTTCGGATCGGCGATCGGCGGAAGTGCTGGCACCGCGACCGGCTCGGGCAGCGGCTGCGCGGCGATGCTGCCTGCGCCGAACAGCAAACCGAGCGAGGTCGCCACGAATGCCGCGGCGACGAGCATCGATGGGCTGCACACTCGTCGCACGTCGGCCAACGCTAGTGATCAGGAGTGCGCAGCGTGTGTCAGCGCCGCAGCGCCCGCTGCCCGGCGCTGCCGGGCGATCAGCGGCCAGAGAACTTGGGCGGACGCTTCTCGAGGAACGCCGACATCGCCTCGGCCGTGTCTTTCGTGCCGAAGTTGACGGTTTGCGCCGCGCCTTCGTCGTCCAGTGCCTGTTCCAGAGTGACGTGGGCCGAGTTGTTCAGCATCCGCTTCGTCATGGCCAGGGCCAACGGCGGACCGGCCGCCAGTCGGGCTGCCCAATCGTCGACAAAGGCATCGAGCTCGGCATCGTCGACGACCCGGTTCACCAACCCGATGCGGTCGGCCTCGGTGGCATCGATGATGTCCGCCAGCAGCGCCAGTTCCTTGGCCCGATGCAGGCCGACCCGCCGCGGCAGCACCCAGCTGCCACCGAAGTCGATCGACAGACCCCGGCGGGCAAAGATCTCTGAGAAGCGAGCGTTGCTGCTGGCAACCACCAGATCGCAGCCGAGCGCCATGTTCAGACCGGCACCCACAGCAACGCCACGGATCTTGGCGATGGTGGGCTGCGGCAGGCGGTGCAGCGCCAGCGCCACGTCGCCGATGTGACGCATGGTGGTCAGCTGATGGCGATCGGGATCTTCGGCGCCACCGCCCGACAGGTCGGCGCCCGAGCAGAAGTCGCCACCCGCACCCGTGATGACCACAGCGCGAACCGCGCCGTCGAGGGCGATCTGGCGGAACGTGGCCAACAACTCGTTCCACATCACCGCATTCACTGCGTTCTTCTTCTGCGGGCGGTTCAGCGTGATCGTGACGATCCCGTCGTTGCGTTGCACGTCGATGGTTTCCACGAACGCCGACGATACTGACGGCATGGGTTTCAATCCGCATCGCAAGCGCGTCGCCCGCCGAGCCGACTACGTGTTCGTGGGAGCAGCAATCGTGGCAGTGGTCGCTCTGTTGGCCTGGGCGCTGTTCAGCTGACGAACAGCAGTCTGAGCTCAGAACGCGGCGATCAACACCTCGACCTGTGTGCCGGTGATCGCCACCACATCGAACCGTGTCGGACCGTGGTGATCGGGATGTTCTGCAAACCATCGCGCGGCCAGGATGCGCAGACGACGCTGCTTGCGATGGTCCACGGCCGACGACGCGGCACCGAAGTAGTCGGTTGCTCGCGCTTTCACCTCGACGAAGACGACCGTCCGACCGGTGGCCACCACCAGGTCCAATTCGCCGGCGTCGCATCGCCAGTTGCGGTCGAGCACGTCGTAGCCATGTGCCCGATACCACCGGTCGGCCTGATCTTCGCCCCATCGCCCGCGGGCGACGCGCGCCAGATCGCCAGGCCTGGCGTGCGCTGAATGGTCACGGTTCGGTCCACCGACCATCGCATCCTCGTCTCTGTTCGACAACAGGTGTCTCGCAGAGCGAGCGATAGGCCAGAGCTTGATGGCGCGGCGTTCCCCACGCAGTGAACCACCACCATCGACCGGTTCCTCGAATGGGGCAAACTCAGATCGACAGGTCGGCGGGTGGCAGTTCTTCCACGTTGACGTCCTTGAACGTCAGCACCTTGACCTTCGGCACGAAACGGCTCTTGCGATACATGTCCCAGACCCAGGCGTCGGTCAGCTCCACCTCGATGACGGGGCGCGCTGCGTCGCCGGTGACAGTGACGTTGACGTCGTTGGCCAGATAGAACCGACGCTCGGTCTCGACTGCGTACTTGAACATCGCCGCAACGTCCTGATACTCCTGCGCGAGTTGCAGCTCTCGCTCGGCCTCGAAGTTCTCGAGATCGTCGTTGCTCACA
>JANNFQ010000121.1:0-7272 GCA_031380045.1 Acidimicrobiaceae bacterium | reverse complement strand
CCAAGCGCGCGCTGATCGCCAGCTGTGCCGTCAGCGCTCGCTCGACGTCAGCCACCACCGCGGCGCGATCCACTCCCTTTGCCGGCACCAGGAATCGGAACGCCGACGAGGCCATGCCCTGCTCGTCGCTGTGCGCTTGGGCCGACAACACGTCGAGGTCGTGCAACGCGAGGGCGCCGGCCACGCGGCTGAGCGTGCCCGGCGCATCGGGGCTGACTGCCACCAGTTGGTCGCCGTCGTATCCCACCCAGATCTGGCCGGCGCCCATGCGCGCCAACACGTCACCCGTCGGGAACAACCGCCATGTGACCTCATCGACGGCTCCACCACCCAGCACGTGGCCGACGCGCTCGACCAGTTCGGCCATCAACTCGGCCTTCCAACGCCCCCACGCAGTGGGGCCGGTTGCCAACGAATCGGCTTCGGTCAGCGTGGCCAGCAACTGCAACGTCGACAGGTCGCCAACCGCTTCGGCCACCATTGCCACCGTCGCCGGATCGGCCAGATCGCGTCGGGTGGCCACGTCGGGCAACAGCAGGTGATGGCGGACCAGCGCAGCCAGCACATCGGTGTCGTCGCTGGACAGTCCCATTCGCGAACCCAGGGTGCGAACCAGATCGACGCCGACGACCGAGTGATCACCGGGATAGCCCTTTCCGATGTCGTGGAACAGAGCGCCCAGCACCAGCAGGTCGGCTCGGTGCACCCGCTCGGTCAGCTTCGCGGCCTCGGCAACGGCCTCCCACGAGTGACGATCGACGGTGTAGCGGTGATACACGTTGCGCTGCGGACGTGCGCGCACCGGGGCCCACTCGGGCAGCAGCCGAACGATGAGGTTGGCGTGGTCCAGCGCCTCCCACACCGGGATGGCCCGCTCGCCCTCGAGCAAGAACGCAACGAACTCGTCGACGGCACCGGCTGGCCAGGGTCCGTCGAACGGTTCGACCTCGGCGGCCAACCGGTCGAGTGTGGGTCGCGAGATTGGCATGCCGTTGCGCGCCGACACCACGGCCAACCGCAGCATCAGCGCAGGATCGTCGGCGATGGAGACCGACGACATGAGCTGAACCTCACCCTGTTCGATGACGATGCCCGACGCGACCGGCCGGGCAGGCGGCCATGAACGCACCGTGCGCCGATCGTGGAACGCCCACCGCGCCTCGAGCACCCAGTCGAGGTTTCGGGCCACGCTGGCCAACTGCGTCATCATCGCACCGGCTGTTGCAAAGCCTGCCGCAACGGCAACTGCATCCTGGTCGTCCAGCCGCAGCACCTCCTCAGCCCGCTGCGTGACACGGTGCAGGCCGACACGCACGTCCAGCAGCACGCTCTCGGCCCCATCGACAGCAGCTCGGTCATCGGGATGGAACCGCAGTGCTGCGGCCTCCAGCCAACCGACGGTCGACGCATCGCGCAGACCGCCACGACCCAGCTTCAGGTCGGGTTCCAACATGAAGGCCGCTTCGCCCGCCGCCTCGTGGCGGGTCGTGGTGCGAGTACGCAACACTTTCAACCACGGCTCGCGGTACTTGCGCCAACTGTGGGCGGCGCGGTCGCGCAGTGCGACACCCACATCCAGATCTCCGGCCAATGGCCGTGCGTTCAGCAGAGCTGTGACAGTGTCGAGGTGATCGTCGGAGGGCGACGCCTTCCACGAGCGCGGCCGCACTGCATGGCCCAACTTGAAACCGGCGTCCCAGATGGGATACCAGAGCTGGCGCAGAAAGTCGTCGTCGGGCTGGCGCTTGCTGCCGTGCACCAACACGACGTCGAGGTCGCTGTACGGCGCCAGGATGCCGCGCCCGTATCCGCCCACCGCCATCAGGCACAGTCCATCTGGCTGCGTGGTCGACTGCTTGACGACGCTGTCGAACAATGCGATCAGCCACGTGTCGACCGCCGAGGTCCACGCCTGGCACCACGGCAATCCGCGCAGGTCATCGGCGGCCAGCAAGCCGGCACGGGCGTCGGCGATCACACGGACATCGTCGCACACGACTGGCGACACGACCCGGTCTGGTGTCGCTCGCGGCACCAGCGCCCGCCGTCTCGTACACTGCCCGGATGAGCAGACGGAGGCGGTCTCGGCTTCCGGCGACATCGGTGGGGATCGCATTCATCGTGTTCAACGCCGTCGCGGTTGCGGCATGCTCGCCGTCTGGGGCCACGCCGCCCACATCCACGGTCGAGACGACGACCGTCGAGACAGCCGTTGAGTTCGAAGATGGTGTGTTGCAGATCGGCGTGTTGCTGCCGCTCAGTGGGGCGGGCACCGAGATCGGCTCGTCGATGCGTGACGCGATCGAACTGGCAGTAGAAGAGATCGGCGAAGCGGGCGGGGTGATGAACCGGCCGATCAGCCTGTTGGTCGAAGACGAGGGCGAGGACGCGGCCACGGCGTTGGTCTCGTTGGACAAGCTGATGGCGCGTGGAGTGGACGCAATCATCGGGCCGGCCTCGTCGCTGATCGCGCCGCAGATCCTGCCGATCACCATCGCCGGCGACGTGCTGACCTGCTCGCCCACCGCCAGCGCGATGTCACTGGACGGCTACCCCGACAGCGGGTTGTTCGTTCGAACCATTCCGTCTGACTCACTGCAGGCCATCGCCATTGCTCGCGCGATCGAGCAGACCGGCAAACCCACCGCAGCGATCACCTTCGTCGATGATGCGTTCGGTCGCCCGTTCGCCGAGGTCGTCTCGAACGAGCTCGATCGGCAGGGCATCACCGTGGTGGAATCGCTTGGCTTCGACCCGGCCGACACCGAGTATGCCGACGAGGCCGCCATCGTGCTGGCCACTGGTGCCAACGTGGTCGCCGTCATCGGCGACAGTCGCGCGGGACCGCGCATGGTCGAGTCGCTGTTCGACACGACCGACGACGGCGAGGTCGAGATCATCATCAACGATGCCATGCGTGTGCCGGCCACTGCCAGCACGTACGCACGCCTTGCCGATGAAGACCGCGCCGTGCTGTCGGGCGTGTCGCCGCAGTCGCGCATCGCCAACGAGGCCTTGCGCGAACGCTTCGCTGATGCATACCCGGACTCTCGCGGATTGTTCGCCACGTACGCCTACGACTGCGTCAACCTGATCGCACTGGCCGCCAACGCCAGCCAGTCAACACGGGCCACCACGATCGCCCAACGTGTGCCGTCAGTGGCTGATGTCGGAACGCCATGCGCCACCTTCGCCTTGTGCGACATGGGCTTGCAGGCCGATCGCAACATCAACTACGAGGGGCCCAGTGGGGTCCTGCAGATCGACTCGAACGGCGATCCGATCCGCGGGGTGTTCGACCGCTTCGTCTTCGACTCGGCCGGGCGCGACGAGGTCGAGTCCAGCCTGGTCATGACGGGCTAGGTCGCCACCCGCTGTGGCGGGGCTGGGTGGAAATCGTCAGCGCCCGCGAGTGCCATCGATGGTCTCGCGGATGATGTCGGCGTGACCTGCGTGCCGAGCGGTCTCTTCGATCATGTGCAACGCCACCCACCGCAGGTTCTGGTCGGCCATGTCCGGCCATGCGCACGGCGCGTCCAGATCGAAGTTGCTCAAGATCTGCTGCGAGGCGGCGATCTGCTCGCGATAGTCAGCGACAACCGTCTCGACCGTGTCCGCTTCGTTCAGCCGAAAGGTGAGGTCGACCCCCGCAGACTTCACCTCGGGCCACTCGTCCGCAAAGCGACACCCGGCCACGATGACCTGAAACCATCGTCGCTCCTGATCGCCGAGTGCTTGACCAAACTCAGAAGCGAGAGTGAGCTGACGGTCGCTGTCATCCGCGCCTCGTGATCCGAGAGCCCGTCAAGTTTGTCGATCAGTGCCTCGCGTTGATCGTCGAGGAACTCGATGAGCCCGGCCCGTTCCGTGCCGGGAGACGAGTTGGCCGTCGACATGCGGCGAACGCTACCGACAAACGTCGCCGGCGCCGGATCAGATCGTCTGGACGAGTTCTTCGATGGGTGTGACCATGCCGGTGTAAAAGGGGCCGAACTCTGCATACAACGCCGAGGCTTGGTCGAAGCGCATGGTGTACACCACGTCCTTCAGATCGTCGGGGTTCACTCCGAACAGCGTGACGCCCCATTCCCAGTCGTCCAGACCTGTCGAGCCGGTGATCAGTTGCACGATGCGCCCGGCGAACGTGCGCCCGCTCCTGCCATGGTCCATCATCAGGTCGCGGCGATCGTCGAAGGGCAGCATGAACCAGTTGGCATGCGCCTCGCGCTTCTTGCTCATCGGGTAGAAGCACCACGCACGCTTGCCATCGGGCGGCAGGACGGGATACAGCCGGGGCTGCAGCATCTCGGCGGGCATGCCCTTCGCGTATTCACTGACCTCGGTGATGCTGACGAAGCTGTCGACCACATCGAGGCCGGCGTGCTGCAGTCCGGTCTGCAGCGACCGCAGTTCGCGCAGGTCGCGATGCAGCGCCATGACCGCCAGATCGCACTTGTGGCCCAGCATTGCCACGGTGACGACCTGCACGCTGGCTGCCTGGGCCGACTTCACTGCGGCCACCACAGCCTGGCCATCGAACATCGGGGTGGGCTTGCAGAACAAGTGCACGACACCAACACCCTGCAGCGGCGACACGGCATCGCGTGACAGAGGGGCGGCCACGTGGGCCGGCAGATCGACGCTCTCGTTCATGGTGTCAGGCTACGGGGTGACGCCCAGCGAACCCCAGCGATGATCGTCGGTGATGCGCTCGGGCGAGTAGACGTTCAGCCGGTCGGCACGAACGAAGCCGACCAAGTGCAGGCCTGCCCGACGTGCAGTGTGCACGGCCAAGCTGGTGGGCGCGCTGACGGCGATGAGCGTGGAGAAACCTGCCGCCCATGCCTTTTGCACCAGTTCGAAGCTGGCGCGGCCACTGACGAACAGGCCCAGGCCGGTCGCCGGCAGGTGGCCGTCCAGCACCATGCGGCCGACCACCTTGTCGACTGCGTTGTGCCGGCCGACGTCTTCGCGCGTGACCAGCACCGTGCCGTCGGGTTCGAACGCGGCTGCCGCGTGAACGGCACCGGTGCTGGCAAACAGACCTTGTGATCCCAACACGCGATCAGGCATCTGCGCCAACAGCGCCAACGGGAACGGAGCACGTTCCGGCAGCGGCACCAACCGTTCGCACAACTGGTCGATGGCCTCGCTGCCGCACAAACCGCAGCTGGATGTGGTGTTGCCCAGCCGAGGCGTGGGAACGGGCGCGCGGCCGCCGGTCTGGACCGTGACGACGTTGAACTCGCTGTCGGTCGCCGACCCGTTGGCGCAGTAGCGCACGCCCACCACCGGAGCGCCGGCCAGCAGGCCATCGCCGAAGCAGAAGCCGACTGCAAGCTCGTAGTCGTGGCCAGGAGTGCGCATGGTGGTGGCCACCAAGTTGCCGTCCAGCTGAATGCTCATGGGTTCTTCCACGATCAGCTCGTCGGGTTTGCGGCGCACGTCACTGCCCCGAACGGCGGTGACGAGCAGCGAGTCGCTGCGACTTCGTGGGGCCACGACTGCGACGGTATCGGCTGACATGCGCGGTCGCTTGTGCGATCGAGAATATGGTGGCCGCATGGAACAGAATAACGGAGCCATCTTCGCTGCCGAGCTGGTCGGAACGGCCGTCCTGATGGTCGGCGGCCCGGGTACGGCCATTCTGGCCGGACGTGACGTCGGCCAGTTGGGCATCGCTCTGGCCTTCGGCCTGTCACTGCTCGTCATGGTCTACGTCATCGGCAGCGTGTCCGGATGTCACATCAACCCAGCTGTCACCCTGGGACTGTTGTTGGCCAAGAAGATCAACGGCGCGCACGCCATGTTTGCCGTCGTCGGTCAGGTCATCGGATCGGTCGTGGGTGCCGTGATCATCTACGGCATCGCCAGCGGGCAAGACGGATACGAACGCGGCCAATTCGCGGCCAACCTGTGGTCGGGCCAGTACTTCGGCCTGGGCGCCACGATCGTGTCGGAAGTGGTGCTGACCGCCGTGTTGGTGCTGGTGGTACTAACCACCACCCAGCGCGGCTTCGCCCCGGGCATGAACGGTCTGGTGGCCGGTCTCACGTTGACCCTCATCCACCTCATCTCGATCCCGGTGGACAACACGTCGGTGAACCCGGTCCGCAGCTTCGCCACGGCCTTGTTCGCCGACACCGACACCGAGGCGCTGCAGCAGCTCTGGGCCTTCATCGTGTTCCCGCTGATCGGTGCTGTGGTCGGCGTCATCGTGTGGCTGATCGTGGATGAGACCCGCCTGGAAGCGACGATGCTGGCCGACGTGCCGGGCGCCATCGATGCGCGTGACACATTCGAGATCGGCACCGGCGAAGTGGTCGACAGCATCGAAGATGCCATCGACGGCGACTGACGCCTGACCGCCTACCTCGATCGACGGCGAGCGAACGGCGAGCGAGTCGGTCGCAGGCTGGAGCGGTGGCGTGTCGACAAACCCACCTCCACCGTGCACAATCCGACAGGCGCCTGCTCCACCGACCGTCGCCGGCGACCGGCGACCGGCGACCTCAGGCGGCGATCAGCGCCAGCAGGTCGGCGCGCAGCTTCGGACCCATGGGTGGTTCGGGCGGCCGGCTGTCTCGGGCGTTCCACACTGCCAGGACGCGTGCGCCGATGTCGGCGTCCTTGGCCAGGGTGTCGGGCGCGGTCAGCAGATGGAAGTTGCGCACGAAGGCGCGCAAGACGACGGCATCGGAACGCATGGCGGGCAGCAACCCGTCGCGGAACACAGCCCGCATGAACGTGCGCGGGTCGCTGGGGTCGCCGTCGGGATCTTCGCCGGCCAACAGTGCGGCCGCAACGCGGCGGGCCTGGGCATCTTGCTCGACGCCCGCCCGATACCACGGCAGGATCTGGGCGCGCAGCGATGCGTCGTAGGCCACCGCGATGGCGCGCACATCGTCGGGCGTCGCGGCAACGGCATCGGCCAGCAGTTGCGCTGCCCAGAACGCTGTGCTGCAGCCGCGGCCGTACAGGGGGTTGGTGCACAGCACGGCGTCGCCCACCGGGATCAGGCCGGTTACCACTGGCTGGTCGTCGATGACGTACTGGCGCCACCGATTCAACAGGCCGGCCATGACGTGCACATCGTCTGTCGATTGGTTCACCGGGGGAACGACCGGCCGCCCCACGAGGAGACGCGGGACGGTATTTCCATCCATCGGGTGGTTGCTCATCATCACCCGCGATTGAATGACGCACTCAATTTCCCCGCCTTTTTCAGTCCGTGGTGGATTCGGCGGATCGCGAGGGTGGTCAGGCATCACG
>JANNFQ010000106.1:0-14299 GCA_031380045.1 Acidimicrobiaceae bacterium | reverse complement strand
GTCGAAGCGCGCCAGCGCGCCGGCTGGCCGCAGGATGTCGGCGGCGCGCGTTCGCACGGCGGTGGCCGACAGCAGGTCGCCTGCCGGCAGGGTGGCGATGGCATGTCGCATCTGGTTCATTGCAAGTGCTCCCAAGGATCGGAGAGTGGAACGTCGCGCCCCGCGACGAGCAGCAGTGATCGCTCGGCCAGGTTGGCCAGTTGTTGGTTCAGTCGACCGAGCTCGTCGCGATACTCGCGACCGAGCGGCGTCTCGGGATGCAGCCCCAGCCCGACCTCGTTCGAGACGACCACGGTTGCACCCGTGCGAGCCGACAGCGCGGCACTGAGATCGCCGTACGAGGCCGAGCGCGCAGCGGGCGACGTGCCGCGCGCGAACAGGTTGCCCACCCACACGGTGACGCAATCGACGATGACCAACGCGTTGGGTGTCGCGGCGTGAACCGCCGTGGCCAGTTCCATCGGTGCCTCGACCGTCGGCCATTTCGGGCGTTCGTCCTGGTGCGCAACGATGCGGGCGCGCATGTCGTCGTCGAACGCCTCGGCCGTCGCGATGAACTCCACCGGTCCATCATGACGGCGACCGATCTCGACGGCCAGCGAGCTCTTGCCACTGCGGGCGCCGCCGATCAGGAACGTGACCGAGCCCATGGTCAGTAGTCGATGCCGCGCTTGGCAGCGATGCCGCTGTCGTACGCATGCTTGATGTTGCGCATCTCGGTGACTGTGTCGGCGATGTCGATGATGGCCGCCGGGGCGTCGCGGCCGGTGACGATGATGCTGACGTGCGCCGGTCGATCTCGCAGCACGCGCACCACCTGCTCGTCGTCGATCCATCCCCAGTTGACCAGATAGGTCAGCTCGTCCAACACGACCAGTTGGTGTTGCCCGGCCGCGATGATCGCTGCCGCTTGATCCCAACCAGCTTGCGCCAGGGTGCGGTCGTGTTGCAGGTCGTCCGAATCCCAGGTGAAGCCGTCGCCCAACGCGTACCAGTCGACGCCCAACTGTCGGCCGATGGTCTCTTCGCCCACCTGCCAGTCGCCACTCTTCACGAACTGGGCGACGGCGACCTTCCACCCGCGAGCGACTGCACGGGTCATGACACCGAACGCGGCCGAGCTCTTGCCCTTGCCGTCGCCTGTGTTCACCAACAGCAACGATTGTGCGCCGTGCAGTCCTGCCGGTCGCGGGTCCTCGGTCGGTGGCGCGTCGGGCGCGTCCGAGGACGGTTCACCCTGGGCGGAGGGCTCGGAGGACGGTGCAGTGGCCATGGCGGTTGGGAGTGTAGGCAGTGGGCGGCTACAGTCGCTCCGCTCGTCCGCAGCGAAGCCGGTCACAATCCGGCACTGTCCCGCAACGGTGAAGCGTGCGCTGCCCTCGGGCATCGACACGACAAGTCCGGTCGCCTGGTTCGAGCGCGATGACCAAACACCCTCGAGGCAAGGGCCGGCTCGCATCGAGGCCCCGGCCCCGATGGAACCCCAACTTGTCCTCCAGTTCCGGAGGACGGTGTCCTCCAGAAAGCACGGAGGATCACCATGTCCATCACGACGGACCCCAGGTCCATCATTGCGGAACGTAACTTCCGCTTCCGGAGGGCGCTCGCCCTCACCGCAGTCGGCCTGCTTGCGCTGAGCGCTTGCGGCGACGACGATTCGTCCAGTGACGACACTGCCGCGCCTGCCGAGAACAGCGCAGTGTCGTCGGCACCCGACACTGTCCCGGCCGCCGAGGCGGTGGTGACGACGCCGGTCACCGAGGCAGCTGGTGGCGACGTCGCACCCGTCAAGATCATCAGCCTGTCACCGACCGCCACCGAGATGCTGTTCGCGATCGGTGCCGGCGATCAGGTGATCGCCGTCGATGACCAGAGCAACTTCCCGGCCGAGGCCGCGGCGAAAGGGACCGACCTGTCGGGCTTCGAACCCAACGTCGAAGCGATCGCCGCCTACGCACCCGACATGGTGATCCACGACGGGACGACCGACATCGGCGATCAACTCGATGCGTTGGGCATTCCGCAGATGGCCGCATCGGCAGCGTTGACGTTCGACGACATCTACGTGCAGATCGAACAGCTGGGCGCCCTCACCGGCCACATCGGGGAGGCGGCAGAACTGGTGAGTCAGATGCAGACCGACATCGCCACTGCCGTCGCCCGGATCCCGCAATCCGGCACCCCCCTGAAGTACTTCCACGAGATCGATGCCACGCTGTTCAGTTCGACATCGAACACCTTCATCGGCCAGGTGTACGGCCTGTTCGGCATGCAGAACATCGCCGACACGGCCGAGGGTGGCACCGACTACCCACAGCTGAGTGCCGAGTCGATCATCAGCCAGAACCCCGACTTCATCTTCCTGGCCGATTCCGACTACGGCGAGTCGCCCGAGACGGTCGGTGCTCGTCCCGGGTGGGATGTCATCGCCGCTGTTGCGAACGGCAACGTCGTGCCCGTCAGCGCCGACATCTCGTCGCGCTGGGGCCCGCGGGTGGTCGAGTACATCCAGATCGTCGCCGACGCGATCGAGAAGGCCTCAGTTCCGGCCTGACGATGATTGATCCGACTGCGCCGCTCGAGCCCGATCGTGCTCATGATGCTGCCGGGTCGTCACGCGACCCGGCAGCGCCGGTGCGGCCCAGCGGCGCGTGGTGGTTGCCCGCAGCGACGCTGTTGTTGGCGGGCGCGTTGGTGCTGGGCGTGATGATCGGCCCCGCCGGCAACTGGGGCACCGCAAGTTGGAACATCGTGTGGAACGTGCGCATGCCAAGGGTGGCGTTGGCCGGCATCGTCGGTGCGATGTTGTCGCTGGCCGGGGCCAGCTATCAGGGCGTGTTCCGCAATCCGTTGGTCGATCCCTACCTGCTCGGCGTCGCTGCCGGTGCGGGCCTGGGCGCAACCATCGTGTTCGCACTCGGCCGGGCGACGACGTCGGGTTGGCTGGTGGATCCGCTGCCGCTCGCCGCGTTCGTCGGCGGCCTGCTGGCTGTCCTGCTGACCTATCTGGTCGGTTCGTCGAATGGCGTCGGCCGTACTGGGATCACGCTGGTCTTGGCGGGTGTCGCCGTGACGTCGTTGGCCACTGCGATTCAGGCGTTCGTCCTGCAACGCAACAACGATGTCATTCGCGAGGTCTACGGCTGGATCCTCGGCCGCCTCAGCACCGCCGACTGGGGCGACGTCCGGCTGGTGCTTCCGTACGTGGTGGTCAGCAGTGTGGTGCTGCTGTTGCACCGACGTCATCTGGACGTGCTGCGCGTCGGCGACGACGAGGCCGCGGCGTTGGGTACACATGTGCGTCGTGTCCGCCTGGTGGTGGTCATCGCCGCCACCATGGGCACGGCCGCCGTTGTCAGCGTCAGCGGGCTGATCGGCTTCGTCGGCATCGTGGTACCGCATGCGATCCGGTTGCTGGCGGGTGCGTCCTATCGGCGGCTGCTACCCCTCAGCATCGTCGTGGGCGCAGCGTTCCTCATCCTGGCCGACATCCCTGGCCGTGTGCTGCAAGACCCGGCCGAGACGCCGATCGGCGTGGTCACAGCGTTCCTTGGCGCGCCGTTCTTCATCGTGGTGTTGCGCACCAGGCGGCTGGTCGAATGAGCTCACTGGTCTTCACAGAACTGCAGGTTCGCTATGGCAAGCGCACCGCCATCCAGTCGTTCACCGACTCGGTGCGCCCCGGCGAATGGTTGTGCCTGATCGGCCCCAACGGTGCTGGCAAGTCGTCCATCCTTCGCGCCGCGGCCGGGCTGGTTCCGCACACCGGTGCCATCGACGTAGACGGTGCGCCGTTGTCGGCGCGGTCGTCGCGCCGACGTGCCGAACTGGTTGCATATGTGCCTCAGGCGCCGCACCTGCCCGACGACATGACCGGCGAAGAGTACGTCCTGCTGGGTCGCAACCCCTACATCAGCTACTTCGGAGTCGAGACGGCCCACGACCGGGCGATGGTGGCGAACGTGCTGGAGCGTCTTGATCTGCACCCGTTCGCGCGCCGCATGTTGGGCACGATGAGCGGTGGCGAACGCCAACGACTGGTCATCGGCCGCGCCTTGGCGCAGGAGGCCCCCATTCTGCTGCTGGACGAACCCACAGCCGCCCTCGACATCGGCCATCAACAGCAAGCCCTCGAGTTGGTCGACCGACTGCGGCACGAGCACGGTCTGACAGTGGTCAGCGCGATGCACGATCTGACGTTGGCCGGGCTGTACGCCGATCGATTGGTGCTGCTGCATCAAGGTCACGTGGTGTCCACCGGCGACGCCGCCCATGTGCTGCGACCCGAGACACTCAGCGAGTTCTACGGAGTCAGCGTGGCGGTTCACCACCAAACCGACGGCACCGTGGTGGTCGTCCCAACCCGGCGCTGAGTGGTCGGGACTGGGCTCTTTCTGAGTGGTCGGGACTGGGCTCCGCTTCGCTTCGCCTGCTCCCTCCGGGCCGGACCCGCCTCCTGTTGGCTCGCTGCCGCTCGCAGTCCACGCAGCTTGGCTTTCGGTCCGCCATTGCGTTCCTGACAGTACTTTGACGGACCGGAACCTGGCCTGCTGGGATTCGAGGCCCCGTTACTGCTTGCGTTTGACCTTGACGGTGACCCGCTCGTGCTGCAGCGCGGCTTCGAGAAGTGGCGAGGGGGCGCTGAGGTGCACGGTGGCCCCGAGATGCACTGCGGCGGCGAGGGCCTCGATGCTGAGGATGTTGAGTTGGTGGTGTTGGCGGAGCTGAGCGATGGTCGGCGCAAGATCACGCAGACTGATCAGACCGATCTGGGCCGGCAGCTCCAAGACTGCGTTCATCGCTCGTTGGCGCAGCGCAGGTGGCAGCTGGGCGAACGGCTGCGACAGGACGCCCCTTCGCTCGCTGGCGCTCATCACGGCTTGACACAGCCGCACATACCAGTGACCCGTGGTGTACAACTCCTTCGAAATGAGCGATCTGGGGGTTCGTCCGCGAAGGACCTGCCCGAGGAGCTGATCGTCGATCAGCGCGACCGTCATTGACTGGCCAGCTCGTCGTCACCGAACCCCAAGCGGGCGAGAGCCCAGTCCTGGTGGGTCACGGTGGCGAGCAGACCTCGACGAACCGCGTCAGTGCCACCCGGCACGATGACGATGGCGTCGCCAAGGTCGAGGTACGCGACATCGCCACCCTGGTCGAGCCCCCACCGGTGCCGTGCCGACGAAGGGAGACTCATCTGTCCACGGGAGGAAACGCGAAGATCGCCCGAAGCAGTCACGTCTTGAGCTTACAAGGTGATTGGATGATGCACCTTGTACGTGTCGTGTACCGATGCCGCGAGCGGCAGCGAGCCAACAGGAGGTGTGTCCGGCCCGGGGGTGGAACGGGCCCCGGGGGGTGGGAGCGGGTGTCGATGCCGCGAGCGGCAGCGAGCCAACAGGAGGCGGGTCCGGCCCAGAGGGAGCAGGCGAAGCGAAGCGGAGCCCAGTCCCGACCACTCAGAACGAGCCCAGTCCCGACCACTCAGGACGGGTCGAACCAACGATCGCCGTGCAGGATGCGGTCGGCTTCGGCGGGGCCCCACGAGCCACGGAAGTACGGGTGCACCGGGCCGGGCGTGTCGAGGGCGGGTTGGACCACACGCCATGTCTGCTCGACGATGTCCTCGCGAGCGAATCGACGCGGCAGCCCGGCGATGGCATCGTCGATCAAACGCTCGTAGGCCTCGCGGCGTTCGCCGAGAGCGGCCGCGAAGTCGACCGCCAGATCGACGTTCTGGCTGTCGAGGTGAGGGCCGGGCGTCTTCGCCTGCACGGTGAAGGTGACGCCGTCGCCCTTGCCCAGGCGGAACCTGACGAGGTTGCGATGGGGGACGGGCCCGCCAGCCTCGTCGAACAGCAGACGGGGTGGTTCGCGAAACTCGACAACCACTTCCGTGGCGGCTTTGGCCAACCCTTTGCCGCAGCGCACGTACCACGGCACCCCGGCCCATCGCCACGAGTCGATCTCGATGCGCGCTGCGGCGAAGGTATCGACCTGCGAGTCGGCGGCCACGCCTGGTTCGTCGCGGTACCCCACGTACTGGCCGCGCACCAGCTTGTCAGGATCGATGGGTCGCATCGCCGCGAACACCTTCGCCTTCTCGTCTTGCAGGTAGCTGGATTCGGGCCCGACCGGGGGCTCCATGGCTACCAGCGCCGCCACCTGCAGCAGGTGGTTCTGCATGATGTCGCGGATCGAGCCGACGGTGTCGTAGAAGCTGCCGCGACCCTCGACGCCGATGGTTTCGCTCATCGTGATCTGCACGCTGCGCACGTAGTTACGGTTCCACACCGGCTCGAACAGCGTGTTCGAGAAGCGGAACACCAGCAGGTCCTCGACGCTCTCTTTGCCGAGGTAGTGATCGATGCGGAAGATTCGCTCTTCCGGGAACACCGAGTGCAACGTGACATTCAGTTCCTTGGCACTGGCCAGGTCTCGTCCGAACGGTTTCTCGACCACGATGCGGCCGCGCTCGTTCAACCCGACCGATGCCAGCGCTTCGGCGACCATCGGGAACATGGTGGGCGGGATGGCCATGTAGAACACGGCGCACTTGCTGCCGTGCTTGTCCAGGGTGTCGCGCAGGCTTTCCCAGGTTGCCGGGTCGGAGTAGTCACCCTGGATCAGATCGAGGCGTTTGATCAACGGTTCGATCGTCGAGGCGGCAGCATCGGGAATTGCCGCGATGATCGCGTCGTGCGCGTTCTGGCAGAACGCTTCGTCGGTCCAGTCGCTGCGCGCGACACCGATGACGGGCAGCTTCAACAGACCCGCTTGCTCGAGGTGGTACAGCGCCGGGAACAGCTTGCGCTTGGCCAGGTCGCCGGTAGCGCCGAACAGCACCAGAGCGTCGGCGACGGGTTGGTGCCGGGGCATCATCATTGCTGCTCCTTCGTGGCCTGCTCGGCCTTGACCTCGTGGTGGCCACCGAACTGCGAGCGCATGGCCGACAAGACCTTGTGGGCGACGTCGCCACGCTCTCGTGAGTAGAAGCGATCCCAGAGCGCCGACGACAACGTGGGTACCGGCACGCCTTCGTCGATGGCCGCGTGCAGCGTCCACCGGCCCTCGCCGCTGTCGCTGACTCGACCCTGGAACGCATCGAGCTGCGGATCCTCGGCCAGTGCGGCCGCAGTCAGGTCCAACAGCCAACTGGACACCACGCTGCCTCGTCGCCACAACTCGGTGATTGCGCCCAGATCGAAGTCGTACTGGTAGTACTGCGGATGGGTCAACGGTGCAGTCTCGGCGTCCTTCTTGTGGCCCTCGGTGCCGATGTCGGCCTTGGCCAACACGTTCAGACCTTCGGCGTAGGCGGCCATCAATCCGTACTCGATGCCGTTGTGCACCATCTTCACGAAGTGACCGGCACCACTGGGACCGCAGTGCAGCCAGCCGTGCTCGGCCGGTGTGGCCTCGCCGGTTCGGCCGGGTGTGCGTTCGGCCGCACCGATGCCCGGTGCAAGCGCATCGAAGATGGGCGCCAGCCGTGTGACTGCTTCGGGGTTGCCGCCCACCATCAGGCAGTAGCCGCGATCCAAGCCGAAGACCCCGCCACTGGTGCCCACGTCGAGGTAGTGAATGCCCTGCGCGGCCAAAGGCACTGCCCGGTCCACGTCGTCGTGGTACCAGCTGTTGCCCCCGTCGATGATCGCGTCGCCGGGCGACAGCAGCGGGGCCAGTCGCGCAACGGTGTCGCCGACGAAGGCGGCGGGCACCATGATCCAGATGTTGCGCGGAGGCTCGAGAGCAGCGACCAGTTCTTCCAACGTGCCGGCGCCGCGAGCGCCCACTGCCTCGACCGAAGCGATGGCCTCGGCGCTGAGGTCGTAGGCGACACAGTCGTGGCCCGCCAGCACCAGACGGTGCACCATGTTGGCGCCCATGCGCCCGAGTCCGATCATCGCGAGTTGCATGACTGCAGGTTGCCACGTCGGCACACGGGTTAGTTTCACGTCTCGTGGAGATTTCTGACACCAGTCGCGCACTGGACCGCGACGTGGCCGGTTGCGCGGCTGCTCATCAGGCACTGCTGGCCGACCTCGACGGCCTGACCGACGATGTGGCCCGTCGCCTGTCGCTGCTGCCCGAGTGGTCGGTCGGGCACGTGCTGACTCACCTGGCTCGCAACGCCGACAGTCTGGCGAGCATGTTCGAGGGCGCCCAGCGTGGGGAAGTGCCCTCGCAGTACCCCAGCGCCGATGCCCGCAACGCCGACATCCAGGCGGGTGCGGGCCGTTCAGCCGCCCAGTTGGTCGCAGACGTACGCAGGTCCATCTGGCACCTGGAAAGCATCTGGGCGTCGGCGACGGCGACGGCGTGGTCCGGCCATGGGCTGACCATGACCGGACGCGTCGCGATCAGCGACCTGCCCTTCCGACGTTGGGGCGAGACGGCCATCCATCACGCCGATCTCGGCCTGGGGTACACACCGGCGCAGTGGCCGGCCGAGTTCGTGCGGCTGGAGGTGCGGCGCCTCTCCATGCTGTGGGCCAGCCGCCGGCCGATGGGCATGACCGAACTACCCGATCAGGCGCCGCAACTCGACGAGCGCACGCGGCTGTTGTGGCTGCTCGGTCGTACCGACGTGCCGGCACTGCCGGCCGCCGGTATCTACTGATGCAGCGACCCTTCACGACGGATGCACCCATGCGTCGGTGTGCCGCCACGCTGGTGGCTGCTCGCGCTGGTGTCGCCGTGGTGCTGGCCGTCCTGGCCATGGCTGCAAGCCCCGGGCACGCATCGGCGCACGCCGGCCTGGTGGCCAGCATTCCTGCGGCCAGTGCCACGCTGGACGAGGCGCCGTCCGACATCGTGTTGGACTTCGACGAGCCGGTCGAAGCCCAGATCGCCTCGATCGAGGTGTTCGATGCCAACGCTGATCGCGTGATCGTCGGCGAACCAGCGGCCAGCCAGGGTGACGACTCGATCGTGCTGGCCGGCCTGCCCAGCTTGGACGATGGCATCTACGCCGTCGTGTGGCGCGTGGGGTCCGCCGACGGACACATCGTGAACGGCGCCTTCAGCTTCCGCATCGGAACGGGCGGTTCGATCGACGCCGGTGATCTGCTGGATCAGGTCAGCGGCGGTGCGTCGGCCTCGCCGGCCGTTGGGCGCGCTGCGAACGTCGCACGGCTGCTGGGTTTCGTGGGGTTGACCGTGACTGTGGGGGCCGGCATGTTCGCAGCCATGGCCGCGTCGGTTCTGGCCGACTCGCGAACAACCCGTCGGTTGCTGGCTGGCGGTTGGCTCGCCCTGTTCGTGGGGACCGTTGCGTCCTACGCACTGCATGGCGCCAGTGCGGTGGCCGGCTCGCTGACCGACGCCGTGTCGCCCGATGTCTGGCAGCAGATCGCCTCGACCCGTACGGGCCGCATGCTGATGATCCGGCTGGTGCTGGTCGTAGCGCTGGGCATCGTGGCGTGGTTGGGGTGGCGGCGGCCGGCGGTGCGACCGACCAACTGGTGGCAGGCAGTTGCGGTTGCCGTCGCGCTGGGAACAGTCATGTCCTATCCGTCGGCCGGGCACGCCTCGGCGCAGTCGCCCAGATCGCTGTGGGTCTTGATCGATGGGGTTCACCTGGCCGGTGTGGCGGTGTGGATGGGTGGTCTGCTGCTGTTCGCGACCGGTGGTGCGCGGTGGTTCACCCTCGGCGAGGGCGAACCCGTCGTTCGCCGATTCTCCAGGGTTGCCACTGTGGCGGTGCCGATGATCGTGGTGACCGGATCGGCGCAGGCGTTGCAACTGGCCGGCGGCGTTCAGGATCTGACCGACACGTCATGGGGACGCACGCTGCTGGTGAAGCTGGCCATCGTGAGTGTGTTGGTGGCGATCGGCGCGGTCAGCCGGTGGCTGGTTCGCAACAGCTCCATCGTCTCGCTGCGTCGCACGGTGTTGGCCGAAGCCGCACTTGGACTGGTGGTACTGGGGGCCGCAGCCAGCCTGGTCAGCCTGCCGCCGCGACCGATCGACGAGGGTCGGATAGTCAGTGCCTCGCTGGCTCAGGCCGGGGTGTTGGTGGACGTCACGCTGACGCCGGGTCGTATCGGCGACAACCAGGTGCACCTGGTGATCACCCCGGCGGGCGGCAGCCTGACGCCGGTCACGAACGCGACGGCGCGCATGGACCTGCCCAGCCGTGACATTCCCGCGTCGCCGGTGACGATTCGGGCCGACGGGGCAAATCACTACACGGGTGACATCACCTTGCCATTCAGTGGCGACTGGACGCTGGACGTGATCGTGGAGATCACGCCCGGCAACACGGTGCTGTTCAGCACCACGGTGCCGATTCCCTGACCGACATCAGGCCCACGTGATCAGCGCGCATGACATCAGGGTTCACGACATCAGCGCCTCCGACATGGGGTTCGTGAATGCGTAGATCACGGCGTCCAACGCATTGAACGTCAGCGGGTCGCTGCCGTCATCGATGCTGCGCACGAATGCATGCAGTCGCTCGCCGACCGGTGCCGACGTGTCGTCACCGCTGCCGTCACCCTTCCTGGCAACGTCGTCCAGGGTCAGTGAGTCCAGCGTGTCCGGTGGCAGCTTGCCGGCGTCGATCAGTTGGCCGACCACGCCGACCACGGCCAGCACGGCGGTGTCGGCCGATCGGTTCACCAGTCGCGCATCTGCCGCGGCGATTCCATCGTCGGCGTCGTCGATCATTCCGTTTCGCTGCAGCCACCGTTGGACCAGCGGACTGACGGCTGCCAGGGTCAGGTCTGTCGCCACGCTGCCCGCTGGGCCTACGGGCACGACAGCCGACACCAGGATCTGCGCCATGAGGAAGGTGGCGTCGGTCAAGAAGCCCGCAGCGACGGAATCCGACACCTCCTCGTCGTGAAGCGCCACCTGCACCGTGGCGAACAGCGTCGCCAGATCGTCCAGCATCTGGCTGTCCAGCCGTCCATCAGCTGCGATCAACGGAGCGATCGCCAGGGTCTGCAACCACACCTGCATGCCCCGCAACAGCGTCGCCGCGGCCTGTTCATCTTCGATCACCCAGTGCAGCGCGTCGTCGCCTTCGGCAGCCGACCACGACCAGTCGTCCGTGCGCGCGCTGACCTGCATCAACCACGGCGCCACGGCAGCGGCCAGTGTCGACCGTATGTTGCGGACTCCACCGTCGGCAGCGGGGCTGAGCGTGGCCTCGTTCTGTCGCGCCCAATCCAGCAGTGGACGAATGGTCGTGCCGGCTTGTCCGACCGACATGTCCGAAGGGCCGGTGCCGGCGATCAGCACGGCGATGATCGAGGCGTCCTGATGGGTGGTTCGGAACAACAACTCGGGATGCGCAGAGGCGCGGATGACGAACTGACGCGCCGTCTCGGCATCGTCGGCAAGCCACCGGAACAGCAGATCGGCGGCGTTGTCGCCAGCGGTGAACTGATCCACGAACATGCGCTCCTTGTCGTTGCCCACCAGCCACCGTTGCAACACCTCGTCGGCCGCGACGGCCGCAACCCCCGGTTGGAGCAGTAGTTGCGACAACACCAGCGCCGCGCTGTACGGGTCGAGTTGGTCGATGACGTGTGGGTACCAGGAGGCGCCCGCCGAGTGCTGACCGGCCGCGTACATGTGGGCGAGCGGGGCCAGCAACGCGTCCAACTGATCGATGCGATCCAGCACCTCGCGGGCCTCGGGGTCCCACACGGCGCGGCCGGACTGGTCCAGGCATTCCAGCCCGATCCGATCCAGGAGGGCCGCCCAATCGGAATCGTCCGCGAACTCGCTGCGGAACGCGTCGGTGGCGGCTGGGTTGCGTTCGATCGCCCGAAGACGATCGGCCAGCCACAGCAGCTCGTCGGTCGACAGTTCGTGGATGTCGTCCTCGTCCTGCAAGCGACGGCCGATGGTCGCGGCCTCGGCTTCGGTCGCCCGATCGTACGAGCCCACCTCGGCCAACGGGTCCGTCACGATCATCCAGCCCGCCTGCTGCCGGTCGATCAGCGTGGCCAGTCGCAGGTCATCCCAGTCCAGCGCGGCGCGCGGCCCACGCTGCAGCGCGGTGCATCCCAACAAGCCATCGAGCACGGGCTGCCATTCGACGTCCAGGGTCGTACGGCTGGACGCGAGGGTCCTCATCGCGTCGATGGCTTCGGGATCGGTACTGCGCAGCAGCGCAAGCTGGTCGCTGCATCGACGAACTGCTCGGCGTAGCGAGACCACCATGTCGGGGTCGTAACCGAGGAAGGCCATCAGTGCGCACCCAGGCCGGCGGCCACGAGCTCCAACTCGAGGGCGCGTCGCTCGAGGGCCTTCGCCCGCACGACCAGCTCCTCGCCTGCGCGTGTCAGACGTCGACCGATCGCGATCAGGTCGTCCGCGCAGCGCGTGGCCGTGGGGCCGATCCAGACCTCGTCACCGGCACGGAGACGCAGGTCGATCGCCTCGCTGGTCGTGATCGCGACAGAGAGTCGTCGCAGTGCGGTGGCGCGCCGGCGCAACACTTCGGCGTCGGGGGGAGAAGTCGGCATGCCTCCAATGAGGCACATCGCGATGTGCCGATCGGAAATCAGACCCAGGAATCAGGCCCGGACGTTCAGATCAGGTGTCGGACCACCACGTGGTGGGGCATCTGTGTGGTCGAGGCGTCGAGGAAGCCGTCTCCGACCACGGCAAACCCATGCGCGATGTAGAAACCCAGCGCAGTGTCTCGGGCGTTCGCCCACACCCACTCGGCCTCACCGGCCAACGCGTGCGCGCAGCCGGCCTCCAACAGCGCAAGGCCCACACCGCGGCCCTGGTGTGAGTGCGCTGTGGCCATACCGCGCAACTGAACGGCGGCCACCTCTGGTAACCCGTCGAACGGTCGTGGGATCCAGGTGCTGGTTCCAACGAGTGTTCCGTCGTCGATCACACCCAGGTGCCGGGTACCCGGCCAGCCGTCCTCGGGAAACGAGACGACCTTCGACGGCGTGTCGTGTCGCAGCACATCGAGGCGCAAGGGATGGGTCTGCCCGGTGGTCAGCTCGACGATCTGCCAACTGTCGCTCGAACCAGCCGTCATCGTTCGACCTGCACCATCGAACCGCCCGATTCCGCCGAACGGTACATGGCATCCACGATGCGATGGGCCTTGACTGCGGTGGCGAAGTCGGGATGCGCGGCACGTGCCTCGACCGCTGCCCGGACGAACTCGCCATCGGGGTTCATCGATCCATCCAGCAACGGCTTTACCGCGCCGACGATCTGGTCGCCCTCCAACGATCCGCCGGCACCATCGGCGTCGGTCCAGTGCACGGGGCCGTACCAGTCGTCGCCCTCGATGACGATGTATCGGCGCTCGCAGAAGATCTCGACCCGCCGCAAACTGGGGCGAGCGAGGTTGTCATGCCACACGCTGGTCAACGTGCCGATGGCGCCACCATCGAACACTAACGTTGCATTTGCAACATCTTCGATGCCGTCGTGACCGTGAAAGTTGGCGGTGTTGGCGCTGACGCGCACCACCTCGCCGACCAGAAAGCGCAACATGTCGACGTCATGGATGCTGTGCTCCAACAGGGTGCCGGCACCCACCAATGCTTTGTCGGCACGCCAGGTGGATTGGTAGTGACCCTGGATGGGAATGAACTGGTCGTCGCGGAACACCACGGTCATGACGCGGCCTGCTGCCGGGTCGTCGATCAGGTGACGAGCCCAGTTGTACGCGGCCGACCGCCGCAAGATCAAGCCGACCTGATTCGTCAACCCAGCCGCGCCAACGGTCGTGGCCATGATCTCGGCCAGCTCGATCGACACTGCCAGCGGCTTTTCACAGAAGATGGCCAGTCCACGCTCAGCAGCCTTGGCCACTTGACGCGGATGCTCGCTGGTCCAGGTGCACACGTAGATCGCATCGCAACTGTCCAGTACTTCGTCCTCGGTGGCGCACACGGTGTGTCCCGACGCCGCGGCGAACGCTGCGGCGCGTACTTGGTCGGGGTCGTACACGCCGGCGCGAACGGCGCCGTGGGCGGTCTCGGCGCCGCTTCGGCGAAGGCTCTTCGAGTGGTAGGTGGCGATGAGGCCGGCGCCCAGAAACCCAATGCGCAGGGGGTGGCCGAGGTCATTGCTCATCGGGCGTCGACACTACGTCGCACCGGGTGAGCGGCGGCGATCAGCCTGCCGTCAGCGTCACGACGCGGTCGGCCACCACCTCGGCCTCCGCTCGATCATGGGTGACGATGATGGCTGTGGTGCCGGTGGCGCGCAGCACACGGGCCAGGTCGTCGGCAAGGCGGTCGTGTAGCTCGTGGTCCAGGCCCGTCAGCGGTTCGTCCAACAACAACACCGGGGGAGCGGGCGC
>JANNFQ010000083.1:0-19923 GCA_031380045.1 Acidimicrobiaceae bacterium | reverse complement strand
GAGTGTCGCTACCTCTTTGGCCAACCAGATCGGATCGCGCTGCGCGACCAGGCAGATGCCCGTGCCCAATTGGATCTTCGTGGTCACCGCGGCCGCAGCGGTCAATGCCAGGAACTGATCGTGGGTCCGCCAGTACTCCTGGGGCAACGGTGGTGCCCCCGGGCGCCCGCCCCACGGCGTCTTTCGCGATGACGGGATGTGTGAGTGTTCGGGGAACCACAGCGACCCGAAGCCACGCGCCTCGGCCTCACGCGCTAGCTCGATGGGCTGGATGCCGAGGTCGGTGGGGAAGATCAACAATCCGAGTTGCACGAGGTGACCGTATCAACCGCCATCTGGATCATTCGACGGCGAAGGCGATCGTCGCATCAGCAATCCGAACTGACCCCGGTGTCGAACCATGTGCATGCGTTTTTCGATCGACGACTACCAACAGATCGTCCGACCCGTCACGGTCGACGATCTCGATCTCGAGCACGCGTTCATCGACGCACCGCTTTCGGACGACGTGTTGCGATGCCTGCGCTACATGCACGACATCGAGATGCACACAGTGTGCTACCTACGCGATCTGCTGGTCACCTCTGCGCACCGCGACCCCGAGGTGACCACGTTCTTGACCATGTGGAGCTACGAGGAGTATTGGCACGGTGAAGCGATTGCCCGAGTGCTGCGGGGTCACGGAGAAGTCGCCGGTCTGGAACGTGTCGCCAGATTGCGTCGCGGCCGCCGGGTGACCGAGGCGCTCGCGCCATTGAAGCACATCATCGCTTCCGCTGTCGCTGGGCCGTCGATGACCGCGGTTCACATGACGTGGGGCGCAGTGAACGAATGGACGACGCAGGCCGGCTATTCGCGCCTCGCTGCCCGGGCCAACCACCCGGTGCTCGGCGAGCTGCTTCGCCGGATCATGAAGCAAGAGGGCCGGCACATCGACTTCTACGCCTCACAAGCAACGCAGCGGTTGGCCGACGATCGCCGCGCGCGCCGCCTGACCCGCTTCGCGCTGCGCCGCATGTGGGCGCCCGTCGGTTCGGACGTGATGCCGGCAACCGAGGTCGATCACTTGATCGGATTCCTGTTCGGTGGCGTCGACGGCCACGCGATGGCACAGCGCATCGATCGTCGCATCGATCGTCTGCCGGGCCTGGAGGGTCTGCATCTGGTCGCGACCGCGGCTGGGCAGTACCACGAGAGCTCTGCGCGAACGGACGCGCCGCCGCCGGTTCGTCTGGTGGCCGTCGAGGTCGGGCCCCGAAGCCGGGCGGCGTGAGCTGACTCGCTGTCGCCCAGCGACCAACTTCGGTCTCGACCGCTCGTATCCTGACGAACGGTGAAATCCGTCGACCTCCGTTCCGAAGCAGCGCGCCGACGCACGTTTGCCATCATCAGCCATCCCGACGCGGGAAAGACCACGCTGACCGAGAAGTTCTTGCTGAATGCCGGCGCCGTGGTCACTGCCGGATCGGTCAAGGCCAAGGCCGGCGGCCGGTCGGCCACCAGTGACTGGATGGAGCTGGAACAGACACGTGGCATCTCGATCACCTCGGCAGC
Source organism: Acidimicrobiaceae bacterium (assembly GCA_031380045.1). GTDB lineage: Bacteria > Actinomycetota > Acidimicrobiia > Acidimicrobiales > Ilumatobacteraceae > VFMC01. The sequence goes on along the minus strand of JANNFQ010000083.1, from coordinate 18,369 downwards.
GATGCAGTTCGAGTATCACGACCATGTTTTCAACCTGCTGGACACCCCCGGCCACAAGGACTTCAGCGAAGACACGTACCGCGTGCTGGCCGCCGTCGATGCTGTGGTCATGGTGCTCGACGCGGCGAAAGGCATCGAGCCACAGACACTGAAGTTGTTCGAGGTGTGCCGCGCCCGCAACTTGCCCGTCATCACCTTTCTGAACAAGTTCGATCGACCCAGTCGCGATCCGCTGGAGTTGCTGGACGAGATCGAGATGCAGATCGATCTGCGGCCCACACCGGCCACGTGGCCTGTCGGTGACGGCGAAGACTTCCGTGGTGTCATCGATCGTCGTCGCGGCCTGTTCAGTCGATTCACGCGCACTGCGCGCGGCGCAACATTGGCGCCCGAAGAACTGATCAGCTTCGATCAGGCTGCAGCCACCGAAGGCAAGGCGTGGGCCCGTGCGATGGACGGCTGCGACCTGTTAGAAGCCGTTGGCGCCGATGTCGATCTGCAGTCGTTCTTGGCAGGCACCTCTACACCCGTCTACGCCGGCTCGGCGCTGACCGACTTCGGCGTGCGCCATCTGCTGGACGCTGTCGTCGAACTCGTGCCCTCGCCGACGCCTCGTCCTGATCGCAACGGTGTCGGTCGACCCGTGCAGTCGGCGTGCAGTGCGTTCGTGTTCAAGGTGCAGGCCAACATGGACAAGTCACACCGCGACCGGTTGGCGTTCGCTCGCATCTGCAGCGGGCACTTCGAGCGCGGCATGACCATGACCATCGCCCGAACCGGGCGTCCGTTCGCGACCAAGTACGCATCGTCGGTGTTCGGGGCGGAACGATCCACGGTCGACGAGGCGTTCCCCGGCGACGTGGTCGGCTTCGTCAACGCCACCGACCTGCGCATCGGCGACACGTTGTTCGACGGCGATCCGGTCGAGTTCCCCGGCCTGCCGTCGTTCGCGCCAGAACTTTTCACCGGTGCGCGGCCACTGGACACCGGCCGTTCGAAGCAGTTTCGTCGCGGCCTCGAGGTGCTCGAGGAAGAGGGCGTGGTGCAGGTGCTGCGCGACCCCGACATGGGCGACTCGTCACTGGTGCTGGCAGCCGTGGGCCAGTTGCAGTTCGAGGTGTTCGCCCATCGATTGGACAGCGAGTTCAATGCACCTGTCGAGCTGACCGGCTCGCCGTATCAGGCCATCAGGGCGACGGACGCGAAGAGCGCAGATCGGCTGCGCGAGATCGGCGGCATCCGCATTCTGACGCGCGGCCACGATGGCGCAACCGTCGCGTTGTTCGAGAACAAGTACCGCCTGCAGCGCCTGCTGACCGACGAACCCGAACTGACCCTGACGCCGCTCAGCATCGACCTCTGAGGTCAGTCTGCGAGGTCAGTCTGCGACCGTCGTGGCCACCTGTGGGTCGACGGGCAGGGTAGAGGCAGCCGGGTCAGTCGACACTTCGGCCGTCGGGGCGGGTGCGCTGCCTTCCCCGGACGACCCACCGAATGACACAAGGGTCGAGCCGCACTCGCGGACCAACGCCACGGTGGGGTCGTCGACCACTGCCGTGATTGTTCCGGTCGAGTCGATCTGGAACAAGGCCTCGCACCCCGGGGCAAACCCGACGTACGACTGCCCCACGTAGACAGCCTCCAGCACATCTCGGCTGGCGCCGTACACGATCGAACCGAGCGGGGTGTCGAACAGTGATGCGCCGTCTGGAATGTCGCGCAGCACATCGACGATCGATGTCGCCACTGTGCCAAGTGGCGAGACATACCAGCGGCCATCGACATTCACCGTCACGATCGCCGGCAGTTCGGTCAGCCCGCCGCCGACCAACGGCAGCACCACGGCTGCGACGCCCAGCGGCGATGCATCGCATGAACGCCACTGGTCGTCGCCGACCGGCGTGAAGTCGGCACCCAACCCCGAGGATCCGTCGGGCGAGATGAATCTGGCGGCTCCTGGACCCGACCATGTGGTGCAGCCGTCGCCCCGCACGATGTGCAGTGCCTGGCCACCTGGCGTGGCCGGCACCGCTTCGTCGAATGCCGGCACCGAACCGTCGATGACGAACGATGTCGCTTCCAGAGTACGGCGATCATCACCGCCGGTCGACTGGAACCCGATGTCGGTCACTGCGAACTGGTAGCCGTCGTCGTGGATGCTGGTGCTGAGGTCGCCGGCGGCCGGCAGCCACAGGGGTGCATACGCGATCAACGCGTCACCTTCGCCGGGCGCCGCGGTTGCCACAGCCGCGTCGAAATCGAACGCGGCCAGCGAGCGGTAGAACGCACTGACTGCAGCCTCGGGCGAGTCGAAGCCTGGACCGGCGGCGATGTCGCCGGAGGGCAGTTCGACGTCGGCAGCCCGACGGGCGTACTCGGCGATGGTGTACCCGATGCTGACGAACCAGCGGCCGTCGCGCTGCACCGTCGCCAGGAACACGTCGCTGTTTCCCTGACCGAGGTCGGTCACCGACGTGGATGGCGCGCTGCTTCCTGACAGCTCGCTGAGCTGTTCGCCGTACGGGAACGAGGCAGGATCGAAAGCGGTCGTGATCACACCACCCGACGCCGTGACCACCGCGACCCCGTTGCTGAATTGTTCCGTCTCCAGCGTGAGGTCGGCGACGGCCACATCGACGCCGTCGACACCAGACAGGTCGAACCCATCGCCGAGCAGCTGCACTCGCTTGGCCTCGGACGAACCGTCCTGGACTGCAGCCCGTAGTGCGGGCACCTCGGCCGGGTCGACCACGTCGATCATGCCCAGCAGGTCTTCACGCTCGACCGCCTCGACGAACAGCAGCACCGCCTCGTTGGGCGTGCCCGCACCGCCGCTGCCGGCACCGTTGAGGGCCACCGTGGTGATGCCGACGGCGCCGACCAACGCGGCGATGGTCGCGCCGATACCGGCCGTGCGCCGACGAGGACTGCGTCGACCGTCGTGTGCCGGCGCCACCACGATCTCGTCCACTTGTCTGACGAAGGAGGGGGCATGATCGGCCAGTTCGTGCAGCCGGCGGCGAACCAGCACGTCGAAGTTGTCGTCGCCACTCGCGTTTGCGCGGATGTTGAAGCTGTCGTTCATGGGACTGACCTCACGAGTTCCGAGGGATCTGGGTGCGCAGCGCGGCGAGGCCGCGGTGGACGAGGGAACGAACGGTTGCCGTGCGGCAATCGAGGATGCCGGCGATGTCGTCGTCGGACAGATCGCACAGGTACCGCAGCACCACTGCGGTTCGTTGTCGCGTGGGCAGCGATTGCAGCGCATCGCTGAACTCGGTCAGACCCGTATCGAGACCGGCGCCCACGGTGGTGTCGACGCCGACCGGCAGACGTGACGCCCGAGCGAAGCGACGGTGCAATGATCGGCACTGATTGACCACGGCCACCCGAAGGTACGCCGCCGGGTTGTCGAGTGTGGCGATGCGTGGGCCGACCCTGCAGAACACGTCGTGCACCACGTCTTCAGCAACCGCAGCCGACCCGGTCAGCACGTAGGCCACTCGCAACAAGTCGCGATACGAGGCCGCGTATGCCGCCTCGCTGCCCGACCACGCGGTGTCACCCACAGGCGGCAGTGCTCCGGTCATGGCTGAGTTCATACCTCTTCCACGCCCGACCGGGCCGATCTGTTGCAAGGACCCGGAGAAATCTCAGCGGGTATCGAGCAGCCTGCTGGGCACGATTCCCACGAAGGCGTCGCCCACCCAGCCCAGCAGATCGACGACCACATCGGTACGGGTCGACGTGAACACGCAGATCTCGCCGTCGGCATCGGGGGCGACCAGCACGAAGTTCGCCCGCGTGACACCCGTGCGGACGTTCAGGTTCGATGCAGTGGGTGGACCGGCGTTGCACGGATACGCAGTCAGGTAGCCGGCGCCAAACGGAGCGACCGCGGTCAGGTTCAGCATGACCCCGGTTGCATCAGCCGGCACTCCGGCGATGCCGGCGATCGGCATGACCACCACTCCGCCTGCGTTGGGAGCAGTGCCCGCTGCCTGACGGGTGTCGACGATGCGCAACGGCTCCAACAGGCCCACATCGGCGATGGGCGTGAACGCGCCGAACACATCGACGATCAGATGTGTGGCCACGTTGGAACTGACGCAGATGGCTCCCCCATCGCCCGGCGCGACGATCACCAGGTTCGGCACAGTCGCTGCTGCATCGAAGTTGACGTTGGACGTACCCGTGGGCGCAGTTCCGCATGGCGTGACCGTTGCGAAACCACCGGCTACCGGCTCGGTGGCGGTGACGGTCAGCACCACTGCCTTGGCGTCGGGTGGAACCCCCGAACGGTTCAGCACCGGCACGACCAGAGGCTGACCGGCGGGATGAACCGCGCCATTCGCCACACGGGTGTCGGCCAATCGGCCGGGGGCGACGGGCACGAATCCGCCGCCCGCCGGGAACGATCCACTGACATCGACGATGATGTGCGTGCTCTCTTGCCCGAACACACAGATGGTTCCATCAGCACCGACCGGCACGATCGCAGCCGACGCCACCGCTTGATCGCGCACGAAGTTCGCGTTGCTGGCCGTGGGCCGCCCCTGCGAACACGGGTAGGCGGTCAGGTACCCCGTGGATCTGGGCGATGCGACTGTCAGGTTGATCGCCACGGCGGCGGCACCGGCCGGTACACCGCTTTGCCCAGCGACGGGCACGATCTGCACCGATCCCGATGCGGGCCGGTTCAACGTGTCCATCACGGTCGATGCAACCAGTTGGCTGTACAGAGCAGCGCCCACGGTGTTCAGGTGGATGGCGTCGTAGGTGATGTCGGGTCGATCGGCGATGGCGGCCCAGTCGATCAACGTGAGATCGGGGTGCCGAGCCAGCGCCGCCTCGAGATGTGCATTCACGGTCGGGAAGTACCAGTAGTACGGCTGCACCTGCCGCCATGCCGAGGCGCTGATGAACTGTGGCTTCACCTCGCGCAACGTGACCCAGAAGATGTGCTTCGCGCCTGCCTCGTGCAGTGCGGCGACGATCGAGTCCACCGACCGGTCGAAGCGAGCCGCGTCCCAGTACGGGAAGTTGTATCCGCCGGCGACGACCGCTGCGTCGCCGAACACTTCCGGTGTCGTGGCCATTCGCTGCCGGACGTGCTTCGATTCCAGTTGCTCGACGAAGAGCGCCGGTGTTCCATCGACGGTCACCTGCCAGTCGGGCGGGAAGGCAGCGGGCAGCGCCGACTTCGCGCCCAGCCCGACCGATTCGGTCACGAAGTAGACCCGCTGCGACGCGGGCGGGATGTCGGTTCGCAGCGGCGCGGCGCGGGTGGGCGTGGACGACGATGCCAGAGCAGATGCGAGCAACCCGAGCGCAACGATTGTGACGGACAGTCGAGCTCGCCTCACGACGTACCACACAGAGCGTCCCCCGACCAACAGCGCATCACGACCACCAGCCAGTGGTGTCGAACACCACGTGTGTGGCCGCCAGGGCACGGATGCACAGACGCCCTTGGGCAGCGAGCACCACGGTGACCGAGTTGGCGAGCACACCACCTCGCGGTGCGTTGACGTTCGAGGTGTTCGGAACTGCTCCGCATCCGAACGCTGTCAGGAACCCGTCACGTGAGGGTGTCACGATCGTGAGTGTGCCCGTGACCGCAACGGCGTCGGCCGGCGCCACACGAACGTCGGTCGTCTGGCCGCCACCCTGGATCGGCGACCAGCCACCAGACCCATCGCGCGTGTCGAACGCACGGGTGGGCCTGGCCGGCGTGAACGCCAACCCCCCCGACGGCGAGAAGGTGCCCGTGAGATCGGCGATCACGTCGGCCGGTGTGTTCGTGAACAGACAGACCGTTCCATCGGCGCCGACAGGAACGTAGGCAGCAGCAGCGATGGTCTCGCCCGGGCCGAAGTTCACGTTCGACACCACCGGGGTGTCGCCGCCGCACGGGTACGCGGTCAGGAACCCGGCGACCACCGAACCGGTGACCGTCAGATTCAGCGATACGGCATCGGCCCCGACCGGCGCGTGCACGACCGAGACCGCAGCGCGGCTGGTGTTCCTGGTGTCGAGCAATCGCTCTGGCGTGACGGGGGTGAACCGTGCTGCATCGGCGACGAAGGCACCTTGGATGTCGACGATCAGGTCGGCCGCCGACGACGTGAACACGCACAGTTTTCCGTTGCCCGACACGGGCAGCACCGCCAGCGCACCGCGATTCGTGGCCGCCGTGTAGTTGGCGCTGGACACGCCCGGACGGTCGGTGCCGCACGCGTAGCCCGTGAGGAATCCGCTGGTGGTCGGAGCAACACTGGTCAGGTTGACCGCGACGGCGCTCGCCCCCGCCGGCACATACGAGCTCAGATCGACCTCGCGCACTTCACCGGCGTTCAGACGGGTGCCCACGATGCGCGTATCCACGACTCGTTTGGGTGCGATCGGCTGGTACTCGCTTGCGGGTCCCGATGCAGCAGGAAGCGCAGCATCGACACCCGAGCGAGTGCCTACCGCCAACTGGTTGGTGATGTCGGCACCCATCAACGCCGACCGCGTGCTGTACGCCACGCCGTCACGAAGGTGGATGAAGTCGGGTCCCAGCGCAACAGCATTGGCGAGTTGGGCCGCTGGCCAGCCCCAGATGCGCAGGTTGCCACGCTCGGCGGCAACCAGATCGAGCGCCTGGTTGTACGGCACTGCCAAGTCCAGCGGTCGAGTGATCTTGCTCCACCACACGGTGTGGCTCGGACCGATCGCATCGAGCAGATATCGAATGGTGATCGCGCATTCGGCCACACCGCCGTCCCCGCAGAAACCGACGTCGTTGTTACCGAGATTGACGGCCACGTTCGGTGCATCCCAACCGGCGGCGCGCCATCCGGCGATCCAGTTCGCCACCGAGAAACGGCTGCCGGCAGGCCGGTAGTTGCCCGCTGTGAAACCACAGCCCGCCAAGAACCTGATTGGACCCCAACCGTTGGCGGCCAGGACCGTCGGCAGCGACGGTTGGATGGCGGCACCCATCAGCACCGAGTCGCCCACCACAGAGATCGCGCCCAGTGGACCCGAAGTGGGAAGGGTCTGTTCGATCACCGACCCACACGATGCGCTCGCCTGGACGGCATCGGCCGACGAAACCGTCACGGCCGCCGTTGTCAACACCGAAGCCGGCAGCGACAGACAGAACAGGGATACCACCGCAGCGGTCAGTCGCATGATGATCGACCATAGCCGGGTGTGCTCTTCCGCGACTTCGTAGGATGGCGCACACCATGCCGAGGCCGGGGATCGCTCACCAACCTGCGCTCGACGGCCTGCGTGCCGTCTCGGTGCTGGTGGTGTTGCTCTTTCATGGCGAGATCACCGGTTTCTCGGGCGGCTATCTGGGCGTGTCGGTGTTCTTCACCCTGTCGGGTTACCTGATCACCAGTTTGCTGATTGCCGAGCGAACCGGCACCGGGCGCACTGGTGTCGGTGCGTTCTACGTACGTCGGGCCAAGCGTCTGCTGCCTGCCAGCGTGGTGTGCCTGACCGCCATCGCCATCGCGTCGGCCACCACCGATTGGTTCGCCGGGGTCAGCACACTGCGACGCGATCTGCTGGGCGCGTTGTTCCAGGTTGCCAATTGGGTGTCGTTGGGCGGGAGCGGGTCGTATCAGCAGTTGTTCGCAAATGCGGCCGGTCAGGTTTCGCCGGTCGAGCACTACTGGTCCCTGGCCATCGAAGAGCAGTTCTACTGGCTCTGGCCTCTGGCGTTCGTTGCGCTGTGCCGGCTGGCCCGATCGCACCGGGCGCGAACGTGGGCGGTGGCAGGCGTCACCATCGGGTTCGGCGTCGCCGCACCCGTCATCGCAGCCGTGTGGGGTGCCGATGCTGCGTACTGGGCTACCCCTGCACGAGCTGCCGAGATCTTGACAGGCGCGTTGGCAGCATTTCTGCTGACCGGACGCTCGCCCGCGCGTTGGTGGTCGTGGCTGGCCCTCGGCTCGTTCGCCGCGCTGGGCGCGGCCGTCCTGCTGTTTCCTGCAGCGCACGGTCCCGCCTTCTCCGGAGCGTTACCACTCGTCGGTGTCACCAGTGCGCTCTTGATCGTCGGCCTGCAGGCATCGGGGCCACTCGTGACCGTGCTGTCCACCGCGCCGCTGGTCTGGCTGGGCAAGATCAGCTACGGGGTCTACCTGTTCCACTGGCCGGTCTTCGTGGTGCTGGACGCCAGGCGCGTCGATGTCTCCACGCCGGCGCTCTTCGCTCTCCGAATGGCCGTCACGCTGGTCATCGCGCAACTGTCGTTCACTGTCATCGAGCGTCCCATCAGGACCGGTGTGTCGTGGCGGCCGCCTACCATCGGCCTGTCGGCCGCTGCCGCCTGCGTCGGTGCCGCTGTGGCCACCTTCGCGTTGGTGCCTGGTGGCGACGCCGACTACTGGCGAGCCCCGAATGCGGTCGACGCCGCCGGCATCGATCCTGTCGGCAGTGTTGAACTTGCCCCTCTCGTTCCTGTGCACGACGAGTCGACGACGCAGTCGACATCCCCAGCGTCGACTGTGCCCCGAACCACCGCACCGTCGGTCACCCCCGGGTCCGGCGCTGACACGGCAATCCCCGGCACCCTCGATACGACGACCAGCACTTCCTCGACACTCGCTCCACTGCCGACCTTGTCGCGTCCGATGCGAGTGGTGGTGGCCGGCGACTCTACGGCCGAAGCCACGGGCTTTGGCTTGGCGCAGTGGGCAACCGAGCACCCCGAACTGGCACAGGTATCGCTGCTGGCCGAGAAAGGATGCGGCTTCGTTCGCGGTGGCGAACAGTTGGTGAACGATTGGGTCGATGTGCCCGAACGCTGCGGCCGCTGGTTGACCGATCACCTGCCAGCGTCGGTCGGTGAGCTGCAGCCCGATGTCGTCATGTTGCTGACGACATCGTGGGACGTGCTGGATCATCGGTGGGACGGCGGCGATCCCCAGACGCCCTTCGACGCCGACTTCGCTGCACGCATCGACGGTGACTTCCGCGCCCTGACCAACACTCTGCTGGACTCGGGCGCCGGCCAGGTCGTGTGGGTCCGCGAGCCTGTTCCCAACGTGTTCTGGTGGAGTTCGGGCCAATCGCAAGAGGATCCGGCTCGGCATCAGGTGCTGTACGACACGATGGATCGAATCGCCGCCGACTTGAGTGGAAGGGTCACGGTGATCGACCTGCCCACGTGGATCGATCAGCACGGCCTGACGCAGGATCATGATGCGCGCCCCGATGGCGTGCACTGGTCCACCGATGCTGCCGCACTGATCGCTCGCGAGTTCCTGGGCGAGCAGTTGGTCCGAGCGGCATTGTCCACGGCCGCACCGTGAACGTGGGCCGGTGACATCGGCCAGTCACCGTCCGCCGTTCGATGGACCCGTTACGTGGCGCGCGACACGCCGCGGCCGCGCCCGTGGGCCTCGTAGAGTGAGCACGTGGGGGAACCGTTGGTCATCCGTGTGTCGGGTCGATCGGCACGCGTCCGCATCTCGGCCAAGGACGGAGCCGACACGGCCATCGAGGGCGGCCGCGTGCAGCACTGCGCCGATGGCTCGATGGATGTGTCGTCGGCAAGTTCGGCCATCACGATCACCTGTCCTCCCGACACGTCGGTCACCATCAGCACGGCCTCGGGCAGCGTCTCGGTCCACGGTCAGCTAGGCGCCGTCCAGGTGGTCACAGCCAGCGGCAAGGTCGAGGTCGAGCACGCGGCAGAGCTCGAAGTGCGCACCGCATCGGGCCGTGTCGAGGTCGGCGAATGCCATCACAACTGTCGTGTCACCACCCAGACCGGGCGAATCGACGTCGGCGCTTCTGGCGGTGTCGAGCTCAGCAGCACGGCTGGGCGAGTCACGGTGGGTCAGGCCCAGCGGGCATCGGTGCGCACCGTCTCTGGGCGCATCGAGATCGGCGCAACCGCAGGAGCGACCGTCGAGGCACACACCATCTCGGGCAAGGTCGAGGTGCGGGTCGAGGGGCAACTGCCGGCACGAATGCAACTGTCGTCCAGATCGGGCAGCATCAAGCGAGACGTGCCCGATGGCGACGGCGGCGCCCACATCGAGGTGACCACCACCTCAGGCTCGATCGCCATCGAGCGCCCGTGATCGAGCGCCAGTGCGAGTGTCTGTGACCGAGCGGCCCGTTGACCGTGGTGGCGCGATCGTGTTCACCGACATCGTCGGCTTCACCGAACTGACCGAGTTGCACGGCGACGATGTCGCCCTGGCACTGGTCGACCGGCAGGACCGCATCGTGCGCGCCGCGTTGCCACAGCGGGCGCGCGTCGTGAAGGAACTGGGCGACGGGATGATGCTGTGGTTCGAATGCGCCGACGAAGCGATCATCGTGTGCGTCGAGTTGCAATCGTCGTTCGATCAACCCGACGACCCGATTCCGCTGTGGGTCCGCACCGGGGTGCACTGGGGCACTCCGCGCTGGCGCGGCACCGACATCATCGGACGCGACGTCAACCTGACATCACGTGTCGCCGCGCTGGCCGCACCCGGCGAGGTGCTGTGCACCGATGCCGTCGTGCAGCAGGCCGGCGCGCTACCGAACATCAACTTCACCTCGCTGGGTGCCGTGTTCGTGAAGGGTGTGCTGGACCCCGTGCCCGTGCTGCGCGCCGAACGCGCCAGCAGACCACAACTGGTCTGACGCTGCTGCAAGTCAGGCGTTGGTGCTGACCACTGGCGGGCGCTCCAGCGTGCCGTCGGGGCGCTTGGCGAAACGCTGGGGCGCATCGCCGTGCACCGGCTCGGCACTGGGCCACGGCCATCCGCCGAAGCCGGTCTGCTGGTAGTCGCGGAACGCTTGCTCGACGCCGGCCTTGTCGTTCATGACGAATGGGCCGTACTGCGCAATCGGCTCGGCGATGGGCCGGCCCTGCAGCACCAGGATCTCGACCCCGTGTTCGCTGGCGATCACAACATCGACGGTCTGGTCCAGCACGACGCCGTTGCCTACCTCGACCGCCTCGCCGTCGAACGTGGCGGCGACACCCTCGAACACGTACGCAGTTCTGACCGTTCGGTCACCGGCAGCGGCCGGCATCGTCCAGGTCGCACCGGGCTCGATGCGAACGTGCCAGATGGCGACATCGCTGTCGGCATGGCTGGCCCACGAATGCGGCGGCGCGGATGGTGGTGTACGGCCCTCGAGATCCCCGGCGATCACCGTGATCTCTGCTGTTCGGCCCTGGGCGTCACGATGCACGATGTGGGGGATCTCTTCCGCCCACAGCATCGAGAAGTGCGGTGGCGCCATCTTGTCGGCACGGGGCAGGTTGACCCAGATCTGGAACAACTCAGCCGGATTCGCGCGTTCGGTCTCCAACAACGGGAATGTCTCTGCGTGCACGATGCCACTGCCGGCAGTCAGCCATTGCACATCGCCACGGCCAAAGCGGGCCGCCGCGCCCAGCGAATCGCTGTGATCGATCAGCCCCTGGCGCACGAATGTCACCGTCTCGAAGCCACGGTGCGGGTGGTTGGGGAATCCTGGCACCTGGTCGCCGTGGTACATGCGCCAACCGTCGATGCCCTCGAAGTCTTGCCCCATCTGCCGGCCCTCCAGCGAGGCGTCAGGACCGAACGAACCGTTGCCCGCCGGGTACTGATCGAGGTGGTGTACACAGAACAGGAATGGGTCGATCGTCGGCCACTGGAAACCGATGGGGAACCGCTGCACGATGACGCTCATGCCACCATGCTACGCCCATTTAGTTGCGCTCGCAACGATCTGGCTGAGGGTGACCCGACCGACGATCAGCCTTTGAGGGTCAGGTCGCCGATGATCTGACGCGAGGCCAGCATGCCTGGCCCGCCCGTGACGCACCCGCCAGGATGTGTGCCCGAGCCACACTGGTAGTAGCCCTCGATGGGCGTGCGGTACTGGTTCCACCCCGGTGCCGGCCGAAAGAAGTACATCTGCGGCGCGAAGAACTCGCCGGCGAAGATGTTGCCCTCCGACAGGCCGACGACCCGTTCGATGTCCAACGGTGTGACCACCTCGCGTTGCAGGACCAGATCGCCGAAGCCGGGAAAGAACGACTCGATCGTGGCCTGCACGGTGTCGCCGAAACGGTCGCGCTCGGTGTCCCAGTCGCTGCCCTTCAGGTGGTACGGCGCGTACTGCACGAAGCACGACATGACGTGCTTGCCCGGCGGGGCCATGTCGGGATCGATGGTGGACTGGATGCATGCGTCGATGTACGGCCGCTTGCTGTACCAGCCGTACTTCGCGTCGTCGTAGGCACGCTCGAGGTAGTCCATCGACGGGCCGATGTTGGTGAAGCCGCGGAACTGGTCGCCGCGATCGCCGAGTGCCGGGTACTTGGGCAACCCGTCCAGCGCGAAGTTCACCTTGGCCGAGGTGCCCTGGAACTTGAAGCGGCCGATGTGCTCGACCAGATCGCTGGGCAGTTCTGCCGGATCGACCAGTTGCGTGAACGTGCGTCGTGGGTCCAGCGAGCTGACGACGACCTTGGCGTGGAACTCGGTGCCGTCGGCCATGGCGACGCCAGTCGCTGTTCCGTTGGAGGTGATCACGTGGCTGACAGCACCGTCCAGCATGATCTCGGCGCCGAAGCCCTGAGCGGCGCGGGCCAACACTTGGGTGAAGCCACCATTGCCACCCTTGTGAAAACCCCACGACCCGAAGTGGCCGTCCTGCTCGCCGATGTTGTGATAGAGCAGCACCAGCCCGGAACCTTGCGACCGTGGGCCCACCTTCGTGCCGATGATGCTGGACGACGAGAACAGCCCCTTGATGATGTCGCTCTCGAAGTAGTCGTCCAAGAAGTCGGCAGCAGATCCGGTCAGCAGACGCACGCAGTTGTGCAGCACGCGCTTGGGCAGATCGCGCAACCGCTTGGCCAGGTCGGCCAGTTGCAACAGTTGTTCGGGCTCGTCGCTGAACAGATCGGGCGGGGCGTCGTCGAACAGCGGCTTCAGCGCCTGACACACCAGCGACATGTCGTGGCTGTACTGATCGAGCGCATCGGCATCGTGACGAGAGTGTCGGGCGATCTCTTGGATGTTCTGATTGCGATCGGTGCCCAGCAACAGGTAATCGCCGTTCTCCATGGGCGCGAACGACGACGGCATCTGCAACGGCAGGAAGCCGTGCTTCACCAACTCGAGCTCGTGGATGATGTCGGGCCGCAGCAGGCTGAGCGCATACGAGAAGGTCGTGAAGTGGAAGCCGGGGCGCAGCTCTTCGGTGATGGCCGCGCCACCCACGAACGGTCGACGCTCGATGATGAGCGTGCGCAGCCCCGAGCGGGCCAGGTATGCGCCATTCACCAGACCGTTGTGGCCACCGCCGATGACGATGGCGTCGTAGTTGTGGTTTTGCTGCGTGCTCATCTGTGGCGGCCTTCCTCAGGCAGTCTTGCGGGGCGGGTTGAACAGCGGCGGCCGGGCAACCTGCGCGGCGATGGTCTGATACCGGTGATTGATGGTGAACTCCAGGTTCACCGTTGATCCGGTCGCCGCCAGATGCGGACGTACCCGCGCCATGGCGATGTGGCGCTGCAGCACCGGCGAGTACATGAAGCTGGTGGTGTAGCCGATGCGTTCGCCGGCATCGTCGTACAACATCATCTCCCACACGATCGGCGTCTCGTCCTTGGGCGGGATCAGCCCGGCCGCTCGGTAGCGACGATCCCAGTCCTGCCAGTCGATGACCAGCCCGACCATCTTCCAACGCGATGTCTTGTCGGTGATCTCGCGCCTGATTGCGTCACGGCCGATGAAGTTGCGATCGCTGGTCTGGATGTCGCGGAACATCCACGCAAAGCCCAACTCGATGGGTGTCGTGCGCTCTTCGTCGGTGAACGCGAAGCGACTGGAGTGGAAGTCGGCATCGATCAGCACCAGTCCGGCCTCGATGCGTGTCATCAACAACGCGTTCATGCCGACAGGAATGACGCCATGGCCCGCACTGGCTTCGGCCAGCGTGTCGAATACGTCGTTGGCATCGCCAGACTCGACCCACAGCTCGTAGCCCAGATCGCCGGTGTAGCCGGTGCGCGACACGCCGATGGCGCAATTGCCGAACTTCACTGTGGCGTGGTGGAAGAACGCCAGCATCTCCAGCTCTGGCGCCACGGCGGCCAGGATGATGCGAGCGCGTGGGCCCTGCACGGCCAGCGATCCGTACTCGGCCGACACGTCGACGATCTGCGCCTGCAACGAACCAATGAGGTTCTGAAGGTAGGCAAGGTTCGGCTCGGCGGCTGTCAGCAGGAAGTGGTCGCCGGAGTAACGGAACACCACACCGTCTTCCACCACGTGGCCACCCTGATCGCACCACAGGGTGTACTGCGCCTGACCATCGCGGCACGCACGGATGTCGCGGGCCAGCACGCCGGCCAGGAACCGTTCGGCGTCACGTCCGGTGATGCGGTACTTGTACAGCGGCGAGGTGTCGATCAGCCCGGCACTGTTGCGCACGGCGAAGTACTCGAACTTCTCGGACATCTGGTACTTCACTGCGGCAAGATGCCCCGACCAGTGCTGCCACAGCCCGGTCTGGTTCAGCGGTGCCAGTCGCTGGTGGAACGGCGTGGTCGCGATCATCGGACGAACCATACTCGATCTGTTGGACAAGCGCGCAACAGCACTAACCTGCATGCCCGTGGCCCGCATGTCTCCCTCCGACCGACGTGACGCCATCGTGCAGGCAACGCTGACCGTCGCGATGCGCAAGGGATTCGGCTCGACCACGGTGCGCGATGTCGCCGCCGAGCTCGGCTGCTCCAGCGGCCTCATCCACCACTACTTCGAGTCGATGGACGAAGTGCTGGCCGCAGCCTTCGACCAGTCGGCGGGCCGCGACCTGGCCGCGACCGAAGCCGCGATGGCCGAACAGTCGGGCCCACTCGCCCAGCTCGGCGCCTTCTTCGCCAGCTACGCGCGGGGCGACCAGGATTGGGCGTTCCAGTTGTGGCTCGACGCTTGGGCCGAGGCCGCTCGACGACCGGCACTGGGCAGCACATCGCGCCGGCTGAACATCGGCTGGCAACAGTTGTTAGAACGAACGATCGTCGATGGCGTGCACGTCGGCACGTTTGCATGTGACGATCCTCGTGCTGCCGCGTGGCGCATCCTGTCGTTGCTCGACGGTCTCGCACTGCAGACCGTCGCCCACGGCTCGGTCATCGATCGACAGACCGCGATCGAGTGGTCGATGACCGCCACCGAACGCGAGCTGGGCATGCAGCCGGGCGCGCTGACGCTGCACGCTGTGGCCCGACCCAGCCTGACCCGCTCTGGCCCTACACCGACGGACGCACCATGACCGACATGAACCCATCAGCCCGATCAGGAGTCTCGGTCCCCTCGCGCGCTCGGGTCGTGATCATCGGGGGCGGCATCATCGGTTGCTCGGTCGCCTATCACCTTGCGCACCTCGGCTGGACCGATGTCGTGCTGGTCGAGCGAGACCAGTTGACGTCGGGCACCACATGGCACGCCGCCGGGTTGATGGTGACGTTCGGTTCCACCTCCGAGACCTCGACCGAGATGCGCAAGTACACCCGCGACTTGTACGCGCGACTCGAGGCCGAGACGGGTCTGGCGACCGGATTCAAGCCCGTGGGGTTCATCGAGTTGGCCACCGATGCCGACCGGTTGGAGGAGTACCGACGGGTCTCCGCGTTCAACCGCCATTGCGGCGTCGACGTCCTCGAGATCGGCCCACGCGAGGTTGCCGAGCTGTTCCCCTTGGCCCGTACCGACGATGTGCTGGCCGGGTTCTACGTGCGCGAAGACGGGCGGGTGAACCCCGTGGACGTCACCATGTCGATGGCCAAGGGGGCGCGCCAAGCCGGCGCCACCATCGTGCAGGGGGTGACGGTCACCGACGTCACCTCGCGCGATGGCGCCGTGCATCAGGTGGTCACCGATCACGGCACCATCGAGACCGAGTACGTCGTCAACTGTGCGGGCATGTGGGCCCGACAGCTGGGTGCCATGTCGGGCGTCAACATCCCGTTGCAGGCGGCCGAGCACTACTACCTCATCACCGAACAGATGCCAGGCATGGACGGGTCATGGCCCGTCATCGAAGATCCTGGCAACTACGGGTACTACCGCGAGGAAGTCGGCGGGTTGATGATCGGATTGTTCGAACCCGTGTGCGCTCCGTGGAACGTGGGTGGCATCCCCAACGATGTCTCGTTCGCGTCGCTGCAGCCCGATTGGGATCGCATGGGGCCATACGTCGAGCGAGCGATGAGCCGCGTGCCCATCGCGGCCGACACGGGCATCCGCACGTTCTTCTGCGGGCCCGAGAGTTTCACCCCCGACCTCGCCCCCATCGTGGGAGAGGCACCCGAGTTGCGCAACTACTTCGTCGCCGCTGGGTTGAATTCGGTGGGCATCCTGACGGGTGGCGGGCTGGGCCGCGTGCTGGCGCACTGGATCACCACTGGCCGGCCCGATGTGGACATCACCGGGTTCAACATCGACCGGCTGCACCCATACCAGTCGAACCCCGAGTACCGGCTCACGCGCACCGTCGAGTCGTTGGGCATGGTGTACCAATGCCACTACCCGAACCGCTCTATGCAGACGGCTCGTGGCGCCAAGCGGTCGCCGCTGCACGACCGTCTGGCCGCCCAGGGTGCGTACTTCAAGGACGTCAGCGGATGGGAGGGCGCCGACTGGTATGCCGGTGCCGGCGCCACCGCCGATCCGGGTGCGCTCACGTGGCAGCGCCCCGCCTTCTGGCAACAGTGGCAGGCCGAGCATCACGCCTGCCGCAACGACGCGATCGTCATGGACATGTCGTTCATGTCGAAGTTCCGGGTGCAGGGCAACGACGCCGGCGCGATGCTGGAGCACCTGTCGGCCAACCAGGTCAATGGCGCACCCAACACCATCACGTACACGCAATGGTTGAACGAGGGCGGCACGCTCGAGGCAGACCTGACCGTGACGAAGTTGGACGACGATGACTTCATGGTGGTTGCCACCGACACAGCACACCGACATGTTCAGGCGCGGCTCGCCCGTCATGCCGTCGGCCGCCATGCGTTCGTCACCGATGTCACGTCGGGCCTCGCCCAGATCAACGTGCAGGGCCCGCGGTCGCGCGAGCTGCTGCAGTCGTTGACGTCGATCGACCTGTCGAACGAGGCCTTCCCGTTCCGCAGCGCTTTCGACATCGACATCGGTTTCGCACGCGTCCTGTGCGTGCGCATCACGTACGTGGGTGAACTGGGCTACGAGTTGTACGTGCCCACCGAACAGGCCGTGCACGTGTACGACCGCATCGTCGCTGCGGGTCCGGCCGTCGGGCTTCGTCATGCCGGGCTGAAGGCGCTCGCCAGCCTGCGCATGGAGAAGGGCTACCGCGACTACGGCCACGACATCGACAACACCGACGACGTCTTCGAGGCCGGGCTCGGGTTCGCTGTGGCACTGGACAAGCCCGGTGGGTTCATCGGCCGCGACGCGATCGTTGCGCGCCAGGCCGCAGGACCGATGACGCGACGGCTGGTGCAGATCCAGGTGACCGACCCCGCACCGTTGCTGTTCCACGCAGAGGTCGTGCGCCGAAACGATGTGCCGGTTGGCTACCTGCGCGCGGCCAGCTACGGCCACACGCTGGGCGGCGCAGTCGGCCTGGTGATGGTCGACGCCGGCCAGCCGGTCACTGCCGAGTACCTCGACGGCGGATCGTGGACGGTCGAGATCGCCGACCGGCAGTTCCCCGCAGTGACGTCCATGCGGCCCCTGTACGACCCGAGCAACGCGCGCATCCGCGCGTAGAGCGCCAGCACATCTCGCCCGTCCACCGTTCCCGGCTTCAGTCAGCGTCACATCCACGATCGCGACACCACTGCTGGGCAAGCTGTCGGACCTGTACGGTCGGCGGACCATCTTCCACCCGGGGAGGGCAACCGCTGATCTCGATCGCTGCGACTTCTGCCTGATGCCGTGCATCCGTGTCGTGCGACCATCCGTGTCGTGCGACCCGCCGTTTCCTTCGCCAGCGACTCGTCGTAGCGACGCTGCCCATCGCCCGCTCCCCTGCCGTCTCGCGCATCCGGCGCGTGGTCGCGACGCATCGGCACGAACCTTGGGCGTGCGGCTACGGCATCGGTCGACCGGGTTCTTCGAGGACTCGTCCCAGGTCTGGTTCAGGCGGCGCGGATGGTGGGTTGGCCGGGTGGTTCGCTGGTCAGGACGCGGCCGTTGGGGAGGGTGAAGGTGGCCCGGCCGGTATCGGCGTCGAGGTTGATGTGCCAGTCGTGTTTGTGGACCATGTGGTGGTGTCGTTGGCAAAGCAGGAGCAGGTTGTCGAGCTTGGTTTCACCGTGGCGTCGCCACCATGTGATGTGGTGGGCGTCAGTCCACGCCTTCTTACGGT
>JANNFQ010000068.1:0-8410 GCA_031380045.1 Acidimicrobiaceae bacterium | reverse complement strand
TCGGTGTTGACCCCTGGCGTGGTGGACCATGCCAGGAACGGGCCGTCGCCGACGATCTTCCTGCCGGCCCAACCCGAAAACACGCTGAGCGCCTGCGTTGAGTCTGGTTCGACCGTTGTCCAGACCAGGTCCGAGTCGACCAGATGGATCGGGCTGCCGATCCTGGTGTCGGCGGTGGCGACATCGGTGGCCGTTCCGGCGGGCGCGTTGCCTGTTCCGTCGCCGACCACCGAGCCGAACGAACGGTCACTGGGTTGCGACAGCACGTTGATACCGACGATCGTGCCGGCACACACGCCGACCACCGCCATGACACCGACAGCGGTGCGGCGACGGTTCTGCCGTTGCCGGCCGCGGTGGATGACGACATCGACCATCGGCGGGCCGAGGTCGATGCGCCGGGCCTCGGTCGAGAGACGATCGGCGATCAGGCGATCACTGGACGGGCCTGCATTCGGGCCTGCATTCGGACGGGCGTGAGAAGGATCGTGATCCATCAGGGTGCCTCCTGGAGAGGTGCGAGTAGTGGGGTGAGGCGTTCGAGGGCGCGGTGCAACCGGCTCTTCACCGTTCCGGGCTTGATGCGCAGTGCCTGGGCGGTGTGGGCTTCGGACATGTTCAGCAGCAATCGGCAGACGACCACCGCGCGTTGGTCCACGGTCAGGCTGGCCAGTGCCCGATCGACCGCTGGGTCTTGCACGATGGGTGGCGGCGAAGCGTTGGTTGTCGTGACCCAGATGGGGGCCGGGCGAGTGAGTCGACGGATGACCGATCGACTCCAGTTCAGCGCAACTCGGTACACCCAGCCGCCCGGGTTCTCGAGCTGGCTGACGTGTGCCCATCGTTGGTATGCGCGGGCCATCGCCTCGTCGATCGCCTCGGCGGCCAGCGTCGAGTCGCGAAGTGTCAACGCCACGGCTCGGCCGATGGAGGATCGGTTCGTTCGATAGAACTCCTCGAACGATGTGTCGACGACCGTGACATGTTCGAAGGCGATCTGTTCGAAGGTGCCGGGCCCAACGACCATCAGTTCCGGTGCAGCAGCGGCAGCGGGGTCCATCGTGAATTCCACGTCTGGTACACCCCCATCGCCCTCGATCGGTTCCATGCTGTCGTCGTTCACAGCGAATCCAGTTCGCGCAGCAGGTCGGCAGCGGTGGCGTCGTCGGGCGAGAGATCGGCCGCAACGGTCCACGCCTCGCGAGCGGACTGCACATCGCCCGCCAGCGCGGCGGCGCGACCGAGCTGCAGTTGCCAGCGGGCGCGCAGCGGGTCGCGATCCACCAGGCGCTGCCAAGCGGCCAGGGCGATGCTGATGTCGGCCGGTTGGCCGGTGACGTTCGCCCGATCGAGCAAGAACGACGCATGCACATCGGCAGCGATGGGATCGTGCGGCGACCAATCGAGGGCGAGCTCGGTCTGACGGATTGCCGCGTTGATGTCGGCCAGGGTTGATCGGCGGCCAAGCACTTCGGCAAGCACCATCCGATATCTCAGATCATCGGGCCTCAGGTCCACTGCGCGCTCGGCCGAGTCGATGGCGTTGGCCGCATTGGCATCGACGACCGCGTGGTGCGCCAGCCGATCGGCAGCGACGTCGAGCACTCCGGCCACCAGCGCGACAGGCGTAAGGATCAGCACACCGCCAGCGATCAGCCGGCGGACGCTGTTTCGTTCGAGCGCTGGCGTCGCATTCGAATCGGCCACCACCACGATGCCTGCAAGCAGCCACCAGATGGGATCGAGCTCGGCCAGCGGGAACAGCAGCAGCTGTTGCGCCGAGTAGGCGATGACGCCAGCGGCGATGCCGGCGGAGGGGCCGCCGCCGGCGCGCAGCAGGCCGAGCGCTCGCCAGCCGACGAACCCGATCAACGCGCAGAACGCGAGTGCGGCCGGCACGCCGCCCGCCAAGGCGACATCGAGCGGCCCGCTGTGGGCCCGGTCGGGCAGCACCCGATCTCGCCCGTACGTGCGCTCGTAGTGGCGGTCGACGCCTTCTGACACGGCGATGCGATAGCCCTCTGGGCCGACGCCGATCAGTGGATGCTCGGCGATGACGCGCGCAGCGACGGCCCACTCGTCCAGTCGCGATCCAGACCCTTCTGACCGGTCCAGCACATCGGTCAGTCGTGGCGCCAGCAATGCCGCTGCCACCGCCAGGATGCTCATCCCAGCGATGACCAGCCGACGCGATGGTCGGCGACCGACGACCACCAGGATGACGAGAACCGCCGTCGCCAGCCATGCCGCACGCGACCCAGACCCGATCAACGCCATCGTTCCGAGGAACGTGGCCAGGGCAGCAGCCCATCGCCACGATCGTGGTGTCGTGCGCTGCGCTGCCATCGAAGCGCAGATCGGAACCAGCAGGCAGGTGGCAGCACCCAGCAGCGCAGCAGATCCGAACGGACCGGTCAGCCGGTCGGTGTTCGAGGCGATGTCGATCGGCGGGCCGATCAGCAGTTCCCACGATGCCCACACGCCGATGAGCAGCGTTGCGATCACAGCACCTCGCGTGATGGTCTCGGTCTGCGCCGCACCCGACAACTGTTGGCCTGCACAGAACAGCAGCAAGAACAGCAGCCACGTGATCAGGCCGAGGTGGCGTGTCGGTTCGCCCAGCAGCGCAGTGGGGATGTCACCGCCGAACAGCGCTCCGAACGCGAGGAACGCCAGCAGCACGACCCACAGCTGCAGGGTGGGTCGATGAATCGGTTGCTGTCCGTTCCGCAGTGCAAGTCCGCCACCGAGCAGTGCGAGCGTCGAGATGGCCAACCACTTCGCCGGCCCGAACGGTGCGAGGCCCGACGGGTCGGCCACTGCCACCGACCCGACGACGAGCGCGCCCAGGAACCACGCAGCAACTCGCACCCCCATACACGCCCACCGTACGCATTCGGTTCCCTAGCTGATCGCGCGCGCCACCCCGTCGTCGATGGCGGCCTGGGCGACGGCGGGGGCAACGCGGTGCACGATGGTGTGGTCGAACACCGACGGGACCACGAAGTCGGCGGCCAACTGATCGTCGGTGACCGACTCGGCAATGGCGATGGCCGCAGCCAGCTTCATGTTCTCGGTGATGTCGCTGGCGTTCACGTCCAGCGCCCCGCGAAAGATGCCAGGGAACGCCAGCACGTTGTTGATCTGATTCGGGTAGTCGCTGCGGCCGGTGGCCATCACCGCAGCCAGCCCGTCGGCATGCTCGGGGCGGATCTCGGGATTGGGGTTGGCCATCGCGAACACGATCGGCTTGGGCGCCATGTTGCGCAGGTCGGCGGCGGTGATCAGGTCGGGTCCGCTGACGCCGATGAACACGTCGGCGCCGTGCAGCACGTCGCTGATGGTGCCCATCTTGCGGTTCGGATTCGTGTGCTCGGCGAACCACTGCTTGGCGGTGTTCAGGTCGCTGCGCCCCGAATAGACGGCCCCGGTACGGTCGGCGCCGACGATCTCGCCGACGCCGGCATTGATCAAGATCTTGCCGATGGCCACACCGGCCGCACCCATGCCGGCGATGACCACCGACAGGTCGCCGATCTTCTTGCCGGTCAGCTTCAGCGAGTTCCACAGCGCCGCCAACGTGACCACCGCCGTGCCGTGCTGATCGTCGTGGAAGACAGGAATGTCCAGGCTGGCCTTCAGTCGCTCCTCGATTTCGAAGCACTCGGGTGCCTTGATGTCTTCCAGGTTGATGCCGCCGAACGTCGGCGCAATGCGCTGAACGAACTCGACCACCTCGTCGGCGGTGCGGGCGTTGATGCAGATGGGAAATCCATCGACACCACCGAACTCCTTGAACAGCAGCGCCTTGCCTTCCATCACCGGCATCGCTGCTTCGGGACCGATGTCGCCCAGGCCCAGCACCGCGGTGCCGTTGCTGACGATGGCGACTGTGTTCTTGCGGATGGTGTAGCGCTTCGACAACTCGGGGTTCTCGTGGATGGCGATGCACACGCGGGCGACGCCGGGCGTGTACGCCATCGACAGGTCGTCGCGATCGTTCACCGGACACAGTGCTTCGACCTCGATCTTGCCGCCCTCGTGCATCTTGAACGTGCGGTCCCACCACGAGATCAAAGTGACGCCGGTCAGCTCGTGAACAGCATCGACGACCTTCTGCTGATGTGGTTCGTCACGACAGTGCACGACCAGCGACCGGCGCAGCTCGGGGCCACGCACGTCGAAACCGTCCAGGGCACCGATGTTGCCGCCCGCTGCGCCGATGGCGCTGCACAGCCGCCCCAGGGTTCCTGGCACGTTGTCCAGGCGGCAGTCGAGGGTGATCGAGAACGCAGCAGTCGGGGTCGTAGGCATCGGTGCGGGATCGTAGGTCCGACGGCGGCGTCAGCGCGATTCCCTTTCGGCGGGGTGCGAGTTTCAGTGGATCACGCCGGCGGCGCGCAGCGCTGCCGCGTCGAGACCGAGCTCTGTTGCGATCTCATCGCTGTGTTGGCCGAACGTCGGGGCGTGATCGCTGACTGCCGCAGGCGTGGTGGAAAAGCGCGGCGCGGGTCGAGGCTCGCGCATCGCGCCGGCAACGGGATGGCTGCGCTCGACGAAGATTGCGTTGTGGATGACCTGCGGGTCGTTGTGCAACTCGGCCAGCGTGTTGATCTTCGACGCCGGCACATCGTGCAGTTCTGCGCCATCCAGGAACTGTTCGACCGATGTGAGGCTGGCGTACTCGCCCATCAACGGTGCCAGCGCAGCCAGGTTCTGCATGCGCGCCATCGTGGTGGCGAAGCGCGGGTCGTCGGCGATCTCGGGATGGCCGAATGCCGCGCACAGCCCGCGAAACTCGGCGTCGCTGACCGCTGCGGCGCTGACGTATCCGTCGGCCAACGGGGTGACGCTGTAGTTCGCGCCGATCGTGCCCGTTCGGTTGGCGTCGTCGTCCAACAGCACGGCATCCATCGCCGAGTCGGGCCACATGAATGCCACCGCAGCGTCGAGCATGGCCAGCACGATGTGCTGACCCTTTGCCGCGCCGGTGGCACGCGCGTACAGCGCCGCCGTGATCGCCTGCGCGGCGGTGTACGAGGTGATCTTGTCGCACAACAGCGTGCGGAACAGCGCCGGCGCGCCGGTCGCCGGATCGGATTGCACCGAGGCCAACCCCGACGCGGCCTGGATGACGTTGTCGTACACCCGACGATGGCTGGACGGGCCGTCGGGCCCATAGCCGCTGATGCTCACGTAGATCAGGTTGGGGTTGCTCGCGGCGACGTCGTCGTAGCCAAGGCCCAAGCGTTCCATGGCCCCGGGCCGGAAGTTCTGGATGAACACATCGGCATCGGCGATCAACCGGCGCACCACGTCCAGCCCGGCCGGCTGTTTCATGTCGACGACCAGACTGCGCTTGCCGCGATTGTTGTTGGCGAAGATGCCGGTCATCCCGCCCTTGCTGCTGCCGAGGATGCGCATCAGGTCGCCCAGCCCCGGCGATTCGACCTTCACCACATCGGCGCCCTGGTCGGCCAGCATCATCGCGGCCAACGGCCCCGAGATCATCACCGACAGATCGACGACCTTCACCCCGTTCAATGGCCCCATGGGCAGCGATCGTGCCACGTCAGGTGGCTCGGCGTACACCCCTGCTGGCCAGCAAGCCGATCAGCGCACAGCCGATGGCGAGTGAGAAGTTGATGCCGATGGCCATGCGCAGGCCCAGCGAGGTGCGATCAGCAATGGCGATGGTCGCTCCACCGATGCCTCCCATCAGTGAAAAGCCCAATGCATCGGCGAAGTGCGTCTGCCCACTGACGGTGCCCTCGTTGCCTGGTTCGGCGAAGCTCATCGCCGCCAGCGTGCTGGGGTTGAACAGGATGCCCATGCCCAGCCCACCCACCGGCCACGACAGGAACGTGACCCACAACGGCCAACCGCTCCACAGCACGGGCACCACCAGCAGCGTGCCGGCGATCAACAGCAGGAAGCCCAGGCGAACCGGAGCGCGCGGGGCAATGTCGGTTCGGCGCGACATGATCGCCTGGCCGGCGGTCCAGGCCAGCGCGGCGCCGACGATGACGAAGCCCTGCACCATTGCCGTGGCGCCGTGGATGCGGTCGGCCGCCAAGGGGACGAAGCTGTCGACGCCCAAGAACGTCGCCGTGGCCATGACGCGACAGGCCAGTACCGCCGACAGACCGCTGCTGGCCCGAAAGAAACCAACGGGCTGCAGCCGCTTCAGCATCGGCACGGCCAGCATCACACCGGCGACCGACGACACCACGGCCGTCACCAGATGATCGGCCTGCAACCCGATGACCAACGCGCCCACGCCACCTGCGGCGCCGAGCGCGTACAGCAGGCGACGTGGGGCGGCGTGCTCGCCGGTGCGTGCCGGGCCGAATGCGCGCATCGGCCGACTGGCGATGGCGCCAACCGCGACGGCCAAGGGGATGATGCTCAGGAACACCCATTGCCAGCCCGCGTGCTCGGTGACGATGCCCGCGAAGGCGGGCGCGATCAGGCTGGGCAGCACCCAACCGGCTGAGAGGAGGGCGTACATGGTGGGTTGGCGATTGTCGGGAAAGGCTCGCTTGACCAGCACGTAGGCCAGCGGCGCGAAGCCGCCGGTTCCTGCGCCCTGCAACGTTCGGCCCAGCACCACGACGACCATGGTGTTCGCGGTGCCGGCAACTGTCAGCCCCACCACGAAGGTAGTGATGCTGAGCAGGAAGGGGATGCGCGGCCCGATGCGATCGGCCAACAGACCGGCGGCGACCAGGGCAACCAGGTCGGCCAGGGTGTAGCAGGCGAGTGCCACGCCGTACAGCGAGTCGCCGCCCAGTTCATCGGCGATGGTGGGCAGCGCGGTGATGACGGCCGTGCTCTCGAACGCCACCAGGGTGACGCCCAGCACCAGACCGATGGCCAACAGGCGCTGGCCGGCATCGAGCGGAGCGCGCTGCGCGGCAACGACTGACATGTCGTTCAGCCTAATACCAAAGTGACGACTTCCGAAATTAAATCGTGCTGGCCGCCGCCGTGGTCAGCGGCCACGGGCGGCTGCGTTCCATTGCCAGCGACAAGTCCAGCAGGCGTTGCTCGTCGAAGTGACGGCCCACGACCTGCAGACCGACGGGCAGCGCACCCTCGTCGGTCGCCACGACGCCTGCAGGAATGGAGACACCTGGATTGCCGTGCAGGTTGGCGGGGAAGGTGAGCTTGCCGTTGTTGCCGGCGCCGGCATGGACGCCGCCGAACTCGGCAGGAAGTGGGCCGTCGGCGTTGAAGGCGACGTCGGGGTTGCTGGCGGTGATAACGAAGTCGACACCGGTGACCGGATCGAAGATGGCCGCCATGCGCTCGTTCAGTTCCATCCGCCGGCTCTCGATCTTGGCTCGTGCCTCCAGGCCATAGCGCTGTGGCGCGGTCTCCAGGCCGCGGCGCATCTCGTAGGTCAAGACATCGGCGCAATCGGGCCACGCCTCGCCGAGCAGCGCATGAATGGCAACCATGCCGCTGATGCTCCAGGCCGCGCCCATGGACGGCAGCGAGGTATCGATGTCGACCCGATGCAGACCGGCGATGTCGATGAGGTGATCGGCGGCCCCGGACAACACCTCCCACATCGCGGGCGACACCACGGCACCGCCCCAGTCGGGCACCACGGCTACGCGAGCGCCACGCAGGCCGTCGCCGAACGAGCCCAGGCCGGCTTCCCAACCGTTGACCCGCTGCAGGCTGAACATGTCGCGGGCGTCGTGGCCGTTGCACACGTCGAACCACCGCGCCGTGTCGCGCACGCTGCGCGCCATGCAGCCGACCACCGTGGTGTAGTTGCCAACCTGCGTCCTGGGCGCCAAGGGGATGCGGCCGAAGGTGGCCTTCAGCCCGAACAGGCCCGTGAAACCGGCGGGGATGCGGATCGAGCCGCCACCAGCGCCACCGGTGGCGATGCTGACCAGACCGCCGGCGACCGCCGCTGCGCTGCCACCGGATGAACCGCCCGGCGTGCGCCCGTGCTGCCACGGGTTGTGCGTGGAACCATGCAGCACGGTGCGAGTGACGTTGACCCCACCGAACTCGCTGGCGGTGGTCTGGCCAGCCAGTACAGCGCCACCGGTGTCGCGCATGCGCTCGACCATGAGTGAGGTGTGGGTGGCGATGTCGTCGGCGAACACGACGCACGCATGGGTGTCGGGCCAGCCCTGCACCTGATCCAGCTCTTTGACGCCGATGGGCACGCCACCGAACGGCTTGGTGATGTCGGCATCGCGTGCGGCGGCCAGGGACTGCTCGCGTGGCAGGTAGCAGAAGGCATTCAGGTCGCTGGCGTCGATGGCCGCGTAGGTCGCTTGCAGCTCGTCCAGTGGCGACCGCCCACCTGCTCGGAATTCGTCGACCAACGAACAAGCATCGCCTTGCCACGGTGTGTTCCCCATGGCGGCCGACGATAGTGCCG
>JANNFQ010000059.1:0-2460 GCA_031380045.1 Acidimicrobiaceae bacterium | reverse complement strand
GCACGGTCTCCGACCGCATCCAGGCCGCCACCTACGTCGCCGCGGTTGCGGTGGCCGGTGGCGAGTTGTTCCTGCAGGGGGCTCGGTCCGAACACATGGAGAACCTGCTGCGACGCTTCGTCGACATGGGCCTCGACATCGTCTCTCAACACGACGGGCTGACCGTCAGGTCGCATCGCCGACTGCGTTCTATCGACGTCGCCACGCTGCCGTACCCCGGTATCGCCACCGACTACAAGCCACTCATCGTCACCATGCTGTCCATCGCCGATGGTGTCGGCATCGTCACCGAAAACCTGTATCCAGGTCGCTTCCGCTACGTCGAGGAGCTGCAACGACTGGGCGCCGACATCCGCACCGACGGACATCATGCAGTGGTGCGCGGCCGCCACTCGCTGAGCGGTGCGCCTGTGAAGGCGCCCGACATTCGCGCCGGCGCCGCGCTGGTCGTAGCCGGTCTGGTCGCCGATGGCACCACGACGATCAGCGGTGTCCACCACATCGACCGCGGCTACGACGATCTGGTCGGCCGCCTGGCCGCAGTAGGCGCTTCCATCGAACGCCGCTGACGGCGCGCTCGGGGGGAGGTGTCCCGGTGGGATACCGGTTGCGTCACCTCTTTCCGACACGCCGGCCACGTTGGGTCACCGAACCAGATTCGGCCACAGCGCTTCTCCGGGGGCAGGGTTGCCAAGTGCGTCACCTCTTGCCGACACCTCGCTCACAGCGATGGAGTCGATGACGACCGTGGAGTGTGACGATGCGATCTGTGGCTGGTGGGATCGGATGGCGGCACTACGGCAGCGTCGTGTCGGAAACAGGTGACGCACTTGGCAACCCGGGCACCTGCATTCGCCGCCTACGGTCGCGCCGACGCCGACACGCGTGGGTGTTCGAGCAGGACGCGGTCGACGCTGAGATCCTCGAAGGACATGGGCTACGGCGCACTACAGGTCGGCACGCCTCCGTTCTTCGTCGTCACGCACTCCCCGCCGCAGGATGTGCGCCTGCAGCGAGAGCTGGGAATGCGATTCACGTTCGCTACGAACGGTCGCGGTCTCGCTGTGACTTCGTGGCGGGCGGGTCGCGTTCCACCCGTCGCTTGGCCAACCACAACAACGCGACCACGACCGCCATCGGCCCGGCGATCAGCAGGATCTCGTCCCATCCACCTTCGTGCGCCAGCATGATCGGCCTCCCCGCTCAGTCGACCGACAGGACCAGCAGCACGTCGCCGGTCTCGTGGCTCTCGAGTTCGAACTCGCCCGCTTGATCGGCCAGGAACGAGAACGTCTCGGTCTGCCCGGCAGGCATGACCACAGCATCGCCCAGTTCGTAGCCGTGCAGGTGGAACTCGTCGTCACTGGTCGGGTTGGTGATGGACAGAACCACGTTGGAGCCCAGTGCGAGGGACTCCAGTCGCTCGGGCCCTGTGTCCGCGCCGACGGTTGCCTCGATGATGACCGACGCCGGTATGTCCGACGACACCACGGGTGGCGGCAGCGCGATGTCGGACGAATCGTCGGGCGGTGGTGGGATGACGATGTCGGCGGTGCCAGATGTGACATCGGACGTCAACGGGATGTCGGCCGTGTCGCTGGGCGTGGCGATGTCACTGGTTGGCGCAGTTGCTGCGGGTGCGGAGCTGTCGATGCTGGGGTCGTCGTCGTTGCTGCACCCGGCGATCACCAGCAGGCACGCCCCCGTGAGCAGGGCGAGAATGGGCGCGGGAATGCAGGAACGCTGACCGGATGTTGACATGAATGGTCATTTTATGGCGTGCTCTGCTTCAATGGATGCCGCCCTGTTGGAAAGTCGGCTGTGATGCGCGCCCTCGTGGAAGAGACAATCGAAGTCATTCGTCCGGCCCTGCAGGCCGATGGTGGCGACATCGTGTTGCGCGACGTCGATGAAGCAACGGGCATCATCAGCGTCACCCTGGTGGGCGCTTGTGGCACGTGCCCCGCCAGCACGCAGACCTTGAAGGCCGGCATCGAGCGGATCATGAAAGATCGCATCGACGGTGTCACTCAGGTCGTCAGCGTCGAATGACCCGTCACGCGCACTGAGCGCCACGCCTTGCCGATGAGCCGACGCCACCTGCCCATCCCAGATCTTTTCGCCGCTGCATGCGATGGCGACCGAGCCGCCACGGCGCGGCTGCTGTCGTTTGCCGAGCGCGGCGGCGACGAAGCCCGCGAGATCGGTCGGCTCAGCCATCCATTGGGCGGTCAGGCCTACACCGTTGGCCTGACCGGTGCGCCCGGTGCCGGCAAGAGCACGCTCACCAGCGCCATCATCGGGCTGTTGCGGAGTCAAGACCTGGAGGTGGCAGTCCTGGCCATCGACCCGTCGTCACCGTTCACAGGCGGGGCCATTCTGGGCGACCGGGTGCGCATGCAAGATCACGCCACCGACCCGGGGGTGTTCATCCGGTCCATGGCCACCCGCGGTCACCTC
>JANNFQ010000724.1:0-1624 GCA_031380045.1 Acidimicrobiaceae bacterium | reverse complement strand
GTGCGAGCCGCGATTGCCCTGCCGAGTGTCGTCCAGCGAGACGATCTGGTCGACCACCTCCAGCGTGCCGTTGGCGAGGAACTCGGTCTGTTCCGGCGTCAAGACGTCGCGCACGACGACGAACCCGTCGCGGTCGAAGATCCGCACGGCGCGTTCGATCTCGTGGGGGTCGAGCACCTCGAGTCCGACGATGCCGTTGTTCGCAGCGAGGTGCTCGCGGAGCGCGACGACGTCAGGGTCGTCACGAGAAGGTCCGGCCCATCCGAGCCCGTTGGGTCGTGGTGCGGCGGTTTCAGTCATCGCCCTTCCTCCTGATCCGGCGGTGACGGGTCTGCCTCGACGCCCGTTCGACACGCACTCCGACAACGGTGACCGTAGCGGTCCGACGATCACCGACCACGACCAACGCGATGGTCATGTTCCTCACAACGGTCACAGTTGAACGACACACGAACGACACCGTGCGGCCCGTCCGGCCCGTTGGGGGCGCGACCAGTGTCCTACCCTTCACCGCCATGGCCGGTGATGCGCACGACACGATCAAGCGGTTCTGGGAGATCCAGGACGGCGGTGACTACTCGCAACTCGCGTCGCTCTTCGCCGACGACGCTGTCCTCGTCGACCCGGTCTTCGGGACCTTCACGGGCGGTGAGGCAATTGCCGGGTTCATGCAGCGGATGAACGTAGAGATGGCCGCGCGCGGTGCCAGCTTCCGTCTCGTCGAGATGGCCGGCGACGACTCGACCGCTTGGGCGCAGTGGGAGGCGACGACATCGGCCGGGCCTCGCACCGGTGTCGGCGTCTACCGAGTGCGTGACGGCAAGCTGATCTACTACCGCGACTACATGAACGCTGGCTGATCTGTCCTACGGCACTGCCGGCCGCTTGGTTGGTCTGCCCGATTGACATGGTCGGCGGGAGGTGTAATCTACAACCATATGGTTGTAGATTCTCTGGAGCGCGAGACGCAGACCGACCGGTTGTTCTTCGCGCTCAGCGATGCAACACGGCGCGACATCGTCACGCAGACGCTCGACCGTGAGCACTCCGTCAGCGAGCTCGGCCGGTTGTATCCGATCAGCCTCACCGCAGTGCAGAAGCACGTCGAGGTCCTGGTCGCCGCCGGTCTGGTCTCGAAGCACCGGAGCGGACGCGAACAGCTCGTGCGCGGCCAGGTCGACCAACTGCGCCGCGCCCACGAACTTCTCGATGAACTCGAAACGCTGTGGCGGGCCCGTCTCGAACGCTTCGACGATGTCCTCAACGAAACCACTGGAAGGGAAAGCGAATGACTGTTTGCAATGTCGACAAGAACGCAGCGGCCAAGACGATGGTCATCACTGCGGAGTTCAAGGCGTCGATCACCAACGTCTGGCAGCTGTGGGCCGACCCGCGCCTGCTCGAGCGGTGTTGGGGTCCGCCAGGATTCCCGGCCACCTTCCAGCATCACGACCTCACGCCCGGCGGCACGATCACCTACTACATGTCCGGTCCCGACGGCGGCGACAGGTTCGACGGCACATGGAACGTGGTCGAGGTCGACGCACCGACCAGGCTCGTGGTCGAAGACGCCATCGTCGATGACGACGGAACGCCCAGCGACGGCAACTCCATGACCCGCATG
>JANNFQ010000331.1:0-13336 GCA_031380045.1 Acidimicrobiaceae bacterium | reverse complement strand
ACCCGACGGATCCGACAACGACCTCTTCGACTTCGACCCCAGTGCTGCCGAGTACGACCCTCGCGGAAGTCCCAGTCGTTTCCGTTCCGGCCGTCGAGTTCGACCACGATGTCGGGCCGGGTACGAACGGGCCGAAAGTGGAAGCGCTGCAAGACCGGCTGCGGCGTCTTGGCTTCGACCCGGGTCCGACCGATGCCGCGTACGGGCCAGCAACCGAGCGGGCCGTGTGGGCTTTCGAGAAGTTCATCCTGGGCACGGCGTTCGACGCAGTGACCGGTGTCGTCACGCCAACCATGTGGCTGCAGATGAACGAACCGATCTCGGTGCGACCGCGTCGGTCCGGCCTGGGCGTTCATCTCGAGATCCTGCTTCAGCAGCAGGTCGCCGTCCTCTACGGGGACGACGCTGTCCGCCTGATCACCCACATCTCCAGCGGCTCGGGTGACGAGTGGTGCGATGTGGTCACCATCGACAATGACGATGGCACGCAATCAGAGCAAGGGATCTGCGGCATCGCCATCACACCCGGTGGGGTCTTTCACTTCGAGAGACGGTTCGACGGTTGGCGGAACTCGAAGCTCGGTCGGTTGTACAACCCGGTGTACTTCAACTACGGCATCGCCGTGCACGGTTCGTCGAACGTGCCCGCCTACCCGGCTTCGCACGGGTGTGTCCGCATCCCGATGCACATCGCCGAGTACTTCCCATCACTGGTCCGAGACGGCGACCTCGTCTACGTGTTCGACGGCGTCGAGGAACCCGAGACCTACGGCGCGCAGCTGCCGACGTTCGACTACGCCGACCCCAGTTTCACGACCACGACGAGTTCGACCACCACGTCCACCACGACCACCCCGGCACCGACCACCACCGGCGAATCACAGCCGCAAACCACGGTCCCGGTCTCGCCTCACCAGCACCCGACGTCGACGACGTCCACGACGTCGGTCGCTGTGACCGAAGCATCGACGTCGGCGCCTGTGTGAGTGTTCGGCGATGTGGGCATCTGGTGGCCGCGGCGTTCTCCGGATGGACGGGGGTTCGCGCTCGTTGGGGCGAGATCCCCCTTTCGGTCGTCGTTTGACCGATCTACAGTTGTCGCTGCTGGCTCCGGCCGGTCGCCGGGCGGGGCATCCAGAGACATTCGGCAAGACGAGATTGGGGAGATCGATGATGGGACGCTTGAAGCATCGTGCACGCGGGGGGTTGGTCGTGCTGACCGTCGCCTCGCTCGGGATTGCCGGAATGGCATTGGCCGCTCCGACGGCCGACGGAGGGCTGCCGCTGTCAGATGCCGGTCATGACACGCATCAGCACGGGTCCGCGTCGGGTCATCTGTTGCCGCAGGGCAGCAGCTCGAACGTGCAGCTGGTCAGCAAGCTCGGCCTGAAGAACGTCGTGCCGGAGAAGATCGCCGATGTGGGTGTGTTCAACGGGTACGCCTACCTGGCCGCGTGGGGCGTGGTCACGTGCAAGTACAACGGCGTGCACGTCGTTGACATTCGCAACCCATCCACACCCAAGGAAGTCGCGTTCATCGGTTCGAAGGAGGGCAGCTACCCGGGCGAGGGCGTCCAGGCGCTGCACATCGACACGCCCAAGTTCAACGGCGACATCCTGGTGACCAACAACGAGAAGTGCAATGACAAGACCGGCTTCGGCGGCATGAACATCTACAACGTCACGAACCCCGCACACCCCACCCCGCTCGCCGAAGGCGTCGGCGACTTCACGGTCAACGGTGCTGGCAAGAAGGCGTCGAACGAGATCCACAGTGTGTTCGCGTGGGACGCCGGCGACAAGGCGTATGCCGTCATCGTCGACAACGAGGAGGGCACCGATGTCGACATCATGGACATCACCGATCCGAAGAACGCGAAGTTGCTCGTCGAGTACGACCTCGACCAGAAGTTTCCGCAGATCCTGCAGTCGGCGCCCTCGAACCTGGTCGAAGTGTTCCTCCACGACCTGGTGGTCAAGCAGATCGGCGGGCGTCAGGTGATGCTGCTGTCGTACTGGGACGCCGGGTACGTCAAGATCGACGTCACCGATCCGTTGAACATCACCTACATCGGTGACACAGACTTCGCGAATCCCGATCCCGAGGCTTTAGAGAGCGGCTTCACCGTCGCCCCAGAGGGCAACGGCCACCAGGCCGAGTTCACCATGGACAACAGCTACGTGATCGGCGCCGACGAAGACTTCTCGCCGTTCGCGCTCAACGCCCGCAACGTCACTGACGGGACCGACATCACCGCCAGCCAGGGCAGCGACACGACACAGCTGGCCAGCGGACAATCCATTCAAGGTACATCGGTGTTCGTCGGCCGAGCCTGCACCGGCGACCCAGCGGTGCAGGCCGGCAACCCCAACCTCTCCGACATCGCGGTCGTCGAGCGGGGGGTGTGCACCTTCACCGAGAAGGTCGCCAGCGTGATCGCGGCCGGCGGGTACGACGCCGTGCTCGTGTTCAACCGCACCGGCACCGACGCCTGCGACGCATCCCTCGGCATGTCGGTCGAGGGCAACATCCCCACCTTCGGCGTGGCGCCGCGCAGCCAGGGCTTCGCGATCTTCGGCGCCCCGTACAACAACGCTGACTGCCTCGCCGGCACCGGCCCCGCACAGCTCCCGGTCGCGCTCGGGACGACCGGCGACACGCTCCGGTTTGCGTCGCAGTTCGACGGCTGGGGTTACGTCCACCTGTTCCGCAACCAGAACGGCAAGATGGCCGAGCTCGACACCTATGCCATCCCCCAGGCACACGACCCTGCGTTCGCCAGCGGTTACGGCGATCTGTCGGTGCACGAGGTGGCAACATCTGGACAGCGCAGCGACCTGGCGTACTTCTCGTACTACTCGGGCGGGTTCCGAGTCGTGAAGATCGTCCGGAACAAGCTCGTCGAAGTCGGACACTTCATCGACGTCGGCGGCAACAACTTCTGGGGCGTACAGACCTTCACCTACAACGGCCAGGAGTACGTCGCCGCCAGCGACCGCGACTTCGGCCTGTACATCTTCAAGTACACCGGCAGCGCCTGATCGGAGAGGGGCCGGCACCGAGTGGTGCCGGCCCCTGCGCTGGCCGCGTCGGCAGACACCGCTGCACCGTCCGCGAAGCGCTCGAGTGAACGATCATTCGCCCCCGACCATCGAGCGTCCTGATTCGGCCCATGCCTCCATACCGCCGGCCAGGTGAGCGACGTTGGTGTATCCCATCTGGATCAGCGACAGGCCCGCGATCTGCGACATCCGCCCGGTTCGGCAGTACAGGAGGATCGGCTGACCGAGATCGGGCGGGAGCTTCGTGCTCGCGGAGATCTGATCGAACACGATGAAGGCGTCGGTGCCGTCGATCTCACCCTCGTACGGCACATGCACGTTCACGACGAACGCGTCGTCGTCGGCCAGCGACGCTTCGAACTGATCGACGGAGAGCTCTTCGAGCTCCGAATCCGCTGGGGTCATCGCCGACATGTCGTGCACCGTGGGCGCCCCGGTGCCGTGGTCCATGCCGGGCATCCCCAGCGCGAAGTAGCCCACGACGAGGGCGACGGCAGCGATGACAGCGGCCATCGCCACCCGAGATGTTGGCCGAACGGTGGTGGTGTTGCCGTTCGGGTCAGCGTTCACGGTCGAACCATCCGAACCACCACGTGCTGTAGCCGGCGACACCGACGCCGAGGATGAGGTACAGCTCGCTGTGTCCGCCGGGAAGCAGCGTGGTGTCGGCCCCCAGGAGCATCACGTCGTTGAGGATGGCGATGGCCGCGCCGAGCACGACGAGGCCTGCGCCGACGGCCTTGTGCCAGCCGGCGCGGAACCGCACTGACCTGATTGGTGGGGTGTACCGGCTCGAGGGCGCCGGGGTGACGGATCCGCGTTCGTAGCGTTTGGCGCGTTCGGTGAGCGACGGTTCAGCAGCACGAGGTGTCACCAGCGGGGCGCGCGAGCCGCGTGGGACGGTAACTCGTCCGTGATGCTCGAGGTCGCCCGGACTGCTGCGGCGCTTCTTGGGTGGCACGGTGAGCTCCGCTCGGTCGATCGGTCAGGTGTACGACAGCACGGTGGCCATGCCGGCTTCGAGGTGGTAGGCGTTGTGGCAGTGCAGCATCCATTCGCCGGGGTTGTCTGCCTGCAAGGTCATCTGCATGGTGTCGCCGGGCAGGATGTTCACGGTGTCCTTGCGGACTCCGCCGGGCAGCCCGCCGAGTTGGGGCGTGTGTCCGTGCAAGTGGACGGGGTGCCACATCGTGGTGGTGTTCTCGATGGCGAGCGAGATCCACTCGCCTTGGCTGACCGGGATCGGTTCGTGTTCGCCGTACGGCCGGCCGTCGAATGCCCAGTCGAACCCGGTCATTCCGCCGGTGAGACGAATGGAACGCACAGGCATGTCGTCTGGCAACTCGAACGCGACCCGGTCTGCGGCGCGGAGGTCGGCGTAGCGAAGCCAGGACCCATTGAGCTCGGGTATCTCCGCGGTGAGGTCAGGCGTCGCTTGGTTCTGAGCGTCGGTCGTTCGCAGTACCGCCGCGGCTCGCATCTTCTTGCCTTCGGC
Source organism: Acidimicrobiaceae bacterium (assembly GCA_031380045.1). Taxonomy (GTDB): domain Bacteria; phylum Actinomycetota; class Acidimicrobiia; order Acidimicrobiales; family Ilumatobacteraceae; genus VFMC01. The sequence continues at coordinate 8,778 of JANNFQ010000331.1, read as the reverse complement.
GAGTGCAATCACGGGCCAGGCACCGGACTGGATGTCGATGGTGACGTCGTAGCGCTCGCCCATCCCGATCACGAAGGCGTCGACCTCGACCGGTACGACCGGGAACCCGTCGGCGTGGGTTACCGTCATCCGGTGACCACCGACAGCGAACCGGTACGCGGTGTCGCTGCCGGCGTTGATGACGCGCAGCCGGACGCGATCACCAGAGCGTGGTCGTGGTTCGAATGTCAGCGGATCGGCCGGGGGGCGACCGTTGATGAGATGGTGTGGGTAGACGGCATCGCCTGCGTCCCCACCGAGCAGCGGGGACGTCGCCATCGACATGCCCCCGTCGTTCATGCCTCCCATGTCGCCCATCTCCGCACCCATCTCGCGAATGCGCAGAAGTTCCTGATCGGGGGTGGTCCCGAGGCCGTCCAACCAGTCGTCGAGGACCACGACGTACTCCGCATCAGCGTCGATGTCGTCGGCAGGATCGTCGACGATGAACGGGGCGTACAGGCCGCGGTCGAGCTGCAATCCGTGGTGGGGGTGGAACCAGTAGGTGCCGGGATCGGGAACCACGAAACGGTAGGTGAACGATGCGCCGGGCTCGATGTCGGCTTGAGTGAGGCCGGGAACGCCGTCCATCGAGTTGTCGATGGCGATTCCGTGCCAGTGGATCGAGGTGGATTCCGGGAGCTCATTGTCGAGCGTGATCTCGACGAGGTCGCCGGCTCGAGCACGAAGCAGCTTTCCCGGGACCGTGCCGGAGTAGCCCCACGTGGAGGCGATCGTGCCTGCAAGATCGAGATCCACCGGGCCGGCACGGTACGAAGCGACAACGTCCGGCGAACGACTCGTGATGTCGAGACTGTTCGACGGAACCGACAGCCCTGACCGTCGGACCGGGCCTTCGGAGCATCCTGCGAGAAATGCGGCCGACACTGACGCACCGAGTCCGATGAAGTGTCGTCGACTGAGCGAGCCCATATCTACTACACTATGTCGTAGTCTGGGGTGACGCAACGTCAGATCGGCGGCCAGCCGGTTCGGGCCAGCCACCTCTGGGCGCCAGTGAAGATCGTTGACCAGATTCCGGTCAGGTAACCGAGCCCGATGATGACCATCATCATGCCCCCGAAGCGCTGGATGGTCGTGGCTCGTCGGGTCAGCCAGCGGCGGATCCGGGTTGACCGGTCGAACCAGAGCGCGAGGGCGACGAAGGGGATGCCGAGACCCGCGGAGTACAGCAAGAGCAGGAGCATGCCTTCGGTCAGCGACGAGTCGGAGGCAGCCTTGGTGAGGACGGTGGCGAGGATGGGGCCGATGCATGGTGTCCAGCCGAGCGCGAAGACAGCACCGAGGAGCACCGACCGACGCGGTCCGCCCATGACCGTGTGCGCGGCGATGGGTCGGCGCTCGAATGCCAGGAATGGAAGTCGGATCACGCCGACGGCGCTCAGGCCGAGGATGATCAACACGACTCCAGCGACCTGGAGGGCGGTGTCGAGCCGGGTGTACAACGCTGCGCCGACAGCGGATGCTGTGGCTCCGAGCGCAGTGAACACGATGGTGAAGCCGGCGACGAAGCCGACGGCCCCGCGTATCGACGGACGTGCCTGCGCATCGTTGTCGTCTCGATCGGCGGACGACACGGCGGCGAGGTAGCCGGGCAGGACCGGGAGCACACAGGGGCTGGTGGCCGAGACGACCCCCGCCGCCACCGCGGCGAGGGGGAGCAGCGCCCCGTTCACGCGGCGCCGATTGCGGAGGGCGGCGCCACCCGATCGCGAGCACGAAGGGCGACCAGCACGCCGGCCGCCAGGACGAACACGATGATCGACTCACGATGCTGGCGGGTCAGCGCGTCGCCGATGTGCGGCAGCCAGATTGATGCGATGGAACGAGTGGCGGCCACTGCCATGGCCGCGAGCACAACGACCTGACGACTCGCCAGACCACGCCGGTGCCAGCGGTCGAGCAGCGCGGCGGTCGCGACGGCGGCTGCAGCGACGACCAGGCCGACGGGGAACATGCGTGTGATCAAACCGTCGGGACGAAGCCCGAACGAAGTTGCGGGCCCGGGACAGCCGTCGCGGATCAAGCATGTCGCCTCGTAGCATGCCCATGCGACCAGGGCGGCCGGGACGAGCGCGGCGATGCGCGTCGCGGCTGCGACCTTGTCGCCTCTGGCCCGAATGGCGAGCCAGACCAGCCCAGCGATGACCCCCGGCCAGAACTCGACGCCGCTGCGGATGATCAGCAGATCACTGACACTGGACAACGAGCCGGGGTCGTCGATGGCGAGCGCAGTCACCCTCCCGACAGCGAGGCCGATGAACAGCGCACCCAGCGTGACGTCGAGGATGCCAGCGTTGGCGGCACTGGCCGGCCACGGTGCGAGGAAGATTGCCGGGACGGTCAGGACGATCGCGATCGACGCAAGCAACCCGACGTCGATCATTTCGTCAAGTCCTCGATCACTGCGGCCAGACGTTGTTCCGTCAGACCGCCCACGATCGTCGTCCGCAAGTGTCCGTCGGCTCCGAAGACGTAGGTGGTCGGGAAGCCGCGCAGCCCGAGCCGTGCCCGGATCTCACCGGAGGTGTCGAAGATGTTCGGGTAGCCGACATCGAACTCCCTCATGAAGGCGAGCGACCTCGCCGGTACGTCCTTCGAGGCCACACCCAGGATCATCACTTCGTCGCCGTGGGCTTCCCAGGTTCGTTCCAACAACGGGGTCTCTGTACGACAGGGCGCACACCACGAGGCCCACACGTTGACGATGACCGGCGTGCCATGGAGTCCCACGAGGACACCTTCGAACTGATCGGCGGTGAGCTCGCTGAGCCGTCCGGCCTCGGGCAAGGGAAGCGGATCGCCGGTCGCTTCGAAATCACTCGAGCCACCAGGCCGAGTCAACGCGTACAACACCAACGCGACCAGAGCAACGACCGCGAGCAACTTGGTACGTGTGCGATGTCGCACCGGCTCGTCCTGCGCGGCCTGCTGGGTGTCCACTCCAGGGAGACTACTACTACAAAGTGTAGATGTGGTCGGTGGAATCAGTCGGGGCACAGGGCAGTGAGCAAGCTGGCCAGATGATGAATCTGGAATGCAGCAAGCACGCCGGTTGCTGCGATCGCTGCCCACATGACAACCACCAACGAGGACCGAGGTGATGGCACGGGTGGCGCCAGCAGGGCTGCCACCCTCGCTGGTACCCCGAGGCCACCGAAGCCCAGTGCGCCTGCCGGGGTGAGGCTGTGCAGGGCGACCTTGCCCAGCGTGCGGGCGACGAACCGTCGGTCTCCGCACTCTGCCACCGCTGCCTCGTCGGCCCAACGTTCGAGGGAGAACTGCAATCGCGACGTCAACGGACGCAATGGAGGAACGCCGGCCGCGGCAAGTTGGGCCACGAGCAGGTAACGATCATGGCGATGCCGTGCGTGCGCACCCTCGTGAGCAAGCACCACAGCTTGCTCGCTCTCGTCGAGCAACTCGACCAGACCAGTCGATACGACGACGTGGCCGCCTCGGCCGGGCAACGTGAACGCGAACGGCTGGTCGTGGCCGGCGATCTCGACCGAACCGGGCCGATCATGGCGGAGCCGACGGTGCGCGCGCACGACCCGCCCGGCGCGCACTGATCCGAACACCGTCAACGTGAGCGACGGCAATCCGAGCCACGTCGGGACGCGCTCGTGCACGCCGAACGCTTTGGCGCACCACTCGAGACCTATGCCGAGGAACGGAACATGTGCGAGGTAACCGAGACTGACGATGAGCAGGGTTGGTACAGCCGCGCCCACGACCACCACCACGGTGGTCGTCACGGCTCGCGCCGCCAGCACCGGTGGAAGCCGTCGGTGAATCGTGGTCACGATGACAGCGAGCGCCATCGCAACCATCAGCGGACCGATCAAAGAGGGCAACATCAACGGTGGTCTTCGCCAAGCAGTGCACGCAACGCGTTGGCGTCTCGCTTTGACAGGCTGCCGACGAACCCGGCCAGAGCAGCCTTGCGATCGCTGGCAGACGCCAACACATCGCCGATCCGCCTGGCAGCCAACTCGGACTCCGCCAGAGCCGCTCGGTACGCAAACGCCCGTCCGGATTCGGTTCGCTCGACGAGACCTTTGGCGTGCAGTCTGCCGAGCACCGTCGCAACGCTGGTGTAGGCGAGATGAGTCTCGAGAAGGTCCTTGATCTCACCCGGCTGCAGCGCCCGATCGGCCGTCCACAGCACCTTCATGATGTCGTGCTCCAAGGCACCATCTGGTCTCTTTGACATCGCGGCCCTCCCTTGCCCAGCCTAGCCGACCGCTCCGCACTAGACTCCTACATGGTGTAGTTCCCATCCCCCCGATGTAGGTGATCACACCACTCCGTCACATGCTGCGCCGAATCGTTCTCTTCTTCATCGCGTTCACATCCGTCGTCCTTGTCGCCGCGAGCCCGGCATCTGCGCACAACACGCTGCTGTCGAGCGATCCGGCCGACGGCGGATCACTGTCCGCCGCGCCGACCCAGATGACCCTCGTGTTCGACAAGTCAGTGCCACTCGACACGCTCTCGATCGAACTCATCGACGCCTCGGGTGTCAGGACCACGCTGACGGGCTCGACGCACGGCGCAGCAGGCGACACCGAAGTCGTCACGCCGCTTCCGGCACTCGAGCCGGGAGAGGTCAACACTCGCTGGCGCCTGGTCGGACCCGACGGGCACCCGATCACTGGTCGAGTCAGCTTCGTTGTCGCTGCTGCGCCAATCACGACGATCGAGACGGTGAGCGAGACGACCGTGGCGGGTGCAACACCGGCAACAACACCGTCGTCGACCATTCCCGTCTCGCAGTCTGCTGCAGACGCCACAGACAGCGGCAATGTCGGATTCGCGGAACCGTGGTCAACCCCATCCTCTGCGCGCTGGCTCTTCAGGATGCTGTCGTACCTGGCGATCATGACCATCGGTGGCGTGATCGCAACGACGGCGTTCGTCTGGACACGGGCATGGTCGCATCCGAGCCTGCAGCGACTCGTGATGTCCTCGCTGGTCGCTGCGGTCGCACTCGCCGTCGGCCAACTCCTCGTCATCGCCTCGGACATCCGTGCAGTCCCGATCTGGCGATCGTTCGGAGGGCTCGCCGCTGCCTTCGAAACCGACGCCGGAATTGCGCTGGCGGTGCGCATCGCGCTGATCGTCGGCCTGGCCTGGGTGATGTTCATGATGCCCACTCGGGACGAGTCGACGCGATGGGCTGCAGCCGGAGGTTGCACCCTGCTGCTCCTTGCCACGTGGGCATACGCCGGCCACGCCCGGTCGATGCGGTGGTCAGTGATCGGTGTTCCGCTCGATGTCGCCCACCACGCCGCAGCGGCCGCGTGGCTGGGAGGGCTGGCGATCGTCGGCATCGTGGCGATGCGCGATACCGAAGCGGACGAAATGGTCGACATCGTGCAGCGATTTGCTCGACTGGCTGCCACGTCGGTCGCAGTGATCGTCGGCACCGGTGCCATCCAGGCGCTCCGACTGGTCGGCAACCCAACGCGGCTTCTTGCGGCTGATCACGGCCGCTACCTGCTGCTCAAGCTGGCTGTCATGGGCGTCATGCTGAAGGTCGCCGACATCAACCGCCAACGTGTCAACCGCCGATTCACCGACACACGTTCGGCGACACCGCTCGTGGTGTTCAACCTCCGCCGCGCCATGGGTACAGAACTCGCAGTCGGCCTGGGCGTCATCGCCGTCACTGCGGCGATGGTCGTCTCGCCACCCGCGGTCGCACAAGAGCAAGAGGCTGCGTTCGCGGTGACGAGCACGCTGCCGACGGAGCTGTCGACCACGACGACAACGGCCACCAGCACAGCGGGAACGACCGCAGGCGAAGATCCCGTCGGTGCTCCGGTGTACCCACCGTGCTCGATCGACGCGCCGCTGAGCGAAGGCGCCAGCGGCAACGACGTCGTCTGCCTTCAACAAGCGTTGATCGGGCAAGCGATGTACGACGGAACAACGTCCGGCACGTTCGACGTTGCGACCGGCGAAGCTGTCAGGGCGTTCCAGGAGAATCGCCGTCTGTCCGCAGACGGAGTGGTCGGGCCGCTGACTGCGACCGAGCTGGGCATCTGGGACGCAGCATGACCCGCGGTTTGGAACCAGCACCCATTGCCTACACTGTGTAGTAGTTACGTGAGACCCCCCAACTTCGAAAGGTACTTTCACCATGAGACTCCGTCACCTTGCAATCATCACCACTCTCGGCGCACTCGGCTTGGCCGCGTGTGGAGGCGACGACAACGGCTCAACCTCCTCAGCTGCACCCGACACGAGCATGATGGCGTCGGCGCCGGCGGGCGCCGACTTCAGCACCGCCGACGTCGAGTTCGCCCAGGGCATGATTCCCCACCACGAACAGGCCATCGAGATGGCAGACATCGCCCTCGACCCCACGGTGGAGGCCGGAGCCGAGGTGCAAGATCTTGCGACACGCATCAAGGGCGCCCAGGATCCCGAGATCGAGATGATGACCGGCTGGTTGACCGCTTGGGACCAGCCGATGCAGATGGACACCTCCGAGGGTCATGAAATGTCGTCGATGGACGGGATGATGTCTGTCGAGGAAATGGACTCGCTTGGCATGATGAAGGGTGCCGAGTTCGACGCCATGTGGATGCAGATGATGATCCGCCACCATGAGGGCGCGATCGCCATGGCGCAGACCGCGAAGGCCGCCGGGTCGAACCCGGATGCCCTTGCACTGTCCGACCAGATCATCGCCGCACAACAAGCGGAGATCGCTGAGATGCAAACGCTTCTTGGCGGCTGAAACAGGTCATCACGACGGCAGCGCGGAACGACCCTGAGAGACGACCACCCACGAATCACCGTCGTCATCGGAACGCTGGATCGTGGTCGTCAGATCGTCGATCTGGGTTGCAATCCACAGCCAGTCGCCGGACGCGAGCACTGCGTTCGGCTCTCCGTCGATCCTTCCAACTTCGGTCCAGGCCCAGCCGTCCTCGCTCGACCAGATGGATCCCCGAGCATCAACTCCACGCAACGAGCCATCTGAGGCAGAAGTGACACCCACCAACTGCGGACCGGTTGGCGGAGACCAGGTGCGACCGCCATCGGTGGACTGCACCACCCCCTGCGGAGCAGCTCCCACGACGCGCGATTCGTTCGCACGATCAACGACGAAGTCGAACAGATCGATCGTAGACCGTCGTTCCCACGACAGCTGATCGGCCGACACCATGAACGCTCGGCTCGTCGAGTCCCAGCCGTAGACCGTGCCGTTCACAACACTCAGTCCATGGAAGTCGGCCTCACCGGAAAGCGACACGTTTGCCCATGACTGGCCAGCGTCAGTGGATTCGACCAACCCGAGCAGTGCAGGCTGACCGGCCAGTCGTCCTGACATGTCGGGATGTCCGCTCGCCAGAAAGTGATCGGGACCGACGACGGTGAACCCCAACGTGTCCTGGTGATTGTCGCTCACTCGCGTTGCAACACCCTGGTCGTCAAATCGGAAAAGCCCGGAGTGGGTCGCGGCGAACAAGGAGTCGTCGGCAGGGTTCACGCCCAGCGCGTGGATGTGAGCCACGGTCGTGTCGAGCGCACCGCTCGGGTGGCGATCACTCGACTTCGAGAGTGTGAACACCCAGACCGAGACGGCAAGAGCCCCAACGACCAGAAGCGCTGGTCCACACTGGTCGAAGGAGAACCGACGTCGCGACACGACGTCACACTAGTGATCACTACGACACAGTGTCAGAGTGAGCTCGATGGAACCTTGGATCACGGGCCGGTTCGGTGATTCAAAGCATCGAGGCGGCTGCGATAATCGTCGGGTTCGATCTCGCCGCGAGCGAGCCGTTCGGCGAGGATCTCTTGTGCAGTTTGGGCTGTCGGCGATGGTGCTGTCTGCTGCGGGATGAAGCCTGGGGGCCCGGCGTGAAGGCTGTGGTTGGGTCGCCGGACGAGCGTGACGGCGAGCCAGATGAGTCCGCCCCAGAAGACGACCATCATGATCGTCATCGGGATCCACCACCAGGATCCGCCATCCATACCGTTGTTCCAGTCGCCGTTGTGCATCTCGCACCTCCGTGTCGTTCGTTGTGTCCTGAAAACGGTACGGCGAACGGCACCGCAAGTGACCGGGCTGCGTGAAATCACAGAGGGCCTGCACACGGCCTCCACAGGATCTCCATTCGCCCGCAACTGCTGAGACGGGTCGATCTCGGCCGCTGACCGTCGAGCCGCGTCAGGTGATGTTGAGGGCCGCCCGCATGCCTGCGTTCCAGTGGCCCGGCTGGTGGCACCCGATGATCAGGGCGGCGGCTCCGCCAGCGGTGTACACCATGTCGGCGGTGTCACCAGGCGCCACCAGCAGCGCCGTCTGGCCCGTCTCGCCATCACCCGCGCCGTCGGCAGCGTGTGTGGCGCCGGCCGCCATCTCTGCGTCATGTCCTTCCTGGAAGGCCAGATCACCCACCACGGCATCATGGATCGCCTGGCCACCGTTGTGGAACCGAAGTCGAATCGTCTCGCCCGATGTGACGTCGATGCTGTCAGGTCGGAACGCCATGTCGATCATCTCGATCTCGACGACTCGCAAGCCGTCGTCGACTGTCTGTGCGGCTCCAGGAGCGTCACTTGGATCGGCAGCGCAACTGGCCAGGCCCGCAGCCACCATTGCGACCACGGCGAGCATGACCGGGGGTCGACATTGCATCACTTGAACGCTCCAGGGTGGATAGCAGGGGTGCACGTACAACCGGTCGGTGTGCC
>JANNFQ010000699.1:0-8455 GCA_031380045.1 Acidimicrobiaceae bacterium | reverse complement strand
CGAAGCGACGGGCCTCGAACTCGACGACACAACATGAAATGCTTCGCGCGCACGATCGACGATGTCGAGACGTCCGCAATGGACGGTGTGCCCGGCTGGGCAGCGACAGGTTCCGTGTCTCGGAGATCAGGCTTCAGTGTGCGCGCAGTGGTGCGATCACTTGTTCGGCGAAGCGGGCGACATGTTCGGGGGTCGATGGGTTGCCGAAGTCCATCACGAAGTGCTGCACCCCCAGATCGGCGCGGTGGCCCAGCAGGTCGACGAGCTTGGCGCTGTCGTCGTCAGACTCGGGCAATGGCGTCTCGACGGTGTTCGACACCTCGATCGCTGCAGGGTCGCGTCCGGCGCTCAGCGCGGCGTCGTGCACGATGCCGAGGCGCCGGCGCCAGTCGTCGTCGGTGCCGCGCCACCACCCGTTCCAGCGGTCGGCCAGGCGGCCGACGAGTGGCAGCCCGATGCGCTCGCCCGAGGCGCCGATGCACACCTTCGGTGGTACCGCAGGCAGCGGGGGCGCAGCGGCACCGTCGATCGAGAAGTAGGTGCCGTGGAACGTGGGCTGTTCCTCGGTCCACATCAACCGGCAGATGGTGATGACTTCCTCCAACTGGGCGAAGCGCACCGACGCTTTGGGGAAGTCGTAGCCGTAGGCCCGGTACTCGTCCTCGCGCCAGCCGGCGCCGATGCCCAACACGAACCGATTGCCTGACAGCACCTGCAACGTGGCGGCCATCTTGGCGGTCAGCGCCGGCGGCCGGTATCCGTGGCCCAGCACGTGATGGCACAGTTCCACGTTGGGGTGTCGGGCCGCCAACCATGTCAATGTCGTCCACGCCTCGAGAAACGGATCGGTGACTGCGTCGAAGCCGTAGAAGTGATCGGCCACCCACAGCGAGTCGAAGTGGGCGAGTGCGGTCGGCAGGATCTGCGTGTCTTGGTGGATGGCGATCGGTTGGTAGTCACTCCAACGGTTGCCGATGACCGGGGTCAACCAGCCGAACTTGAGGTCGGGATGCATCGCTCGATCCTGCCACGCCGACATGCTCAGCACATGAGCTGTCGTCGTGCTGCAATCGCGCGCTCGGGACCCTGCCGTGATGGATCGTCAGGCAAGGGCCAGCGCTGCGTCGAGCACAGGATCGCGGCCGGCGAGCAGATCGTCCAGAGCGGCCGTTGCCGCGATGTCGGGCACGATGGCGTCGCGACGGTCGTCGGGTCCACCGAACTCGTAGTACTCCGACGACACGTTGACGACGATTCCGCTGTTCGGCAGCGTCAGTGGCCGCGGGTTGGCGTAGATGTTCGGACTACCGCCTGTCGGTTCGCCGACGAAGACAACGTTCGTCTGCTTGTCCAACTGCGTCGCCAGCAGCACCGCCGCCGAGAACGTCTGACGCCCGATCAGCACCACCAGCGCGCCCGGACGTGCCAGCGTCGGGTTCGTCGTCAGGACGTCGAGCAGGGGCGCGTACGTGCGGTCGTTGCCACCTGGGTTGTAGCGAAGGTCGATGACGAGGCGAGTGATGCGTCCGCTGCTGAGCGTCGTGTCGATCTCGTCAGCCAACTGGCCGATGGATTTCGAACCACTCGTGTCGACGACCTCGTTGTACTGCAAGTACAACGTATGGCCGCCGTCCGGTGCAGTGTCCAACTCGGTGGTCCAGAACGGATCGTCGATGCGTGCCAACGCCGGTATCGCGGCGATCTTGGTCATGCCGATGGGTCTCGGATCGGTCACCATGAACTGGTCCCACGACAGTTGTGCGGGATCGATCGTCTGCTCCGTTCCATTGGTCAGCCGGACCAGGTAGTGCGGCGCGTCCACGTCGTCGATCACGCCGGCGGCGTGGAGCACCTCGGGTGTTGTCAGCAACGTGGGGACGACGAGTTCGATCGTGGCTGCGTTGTCGAACGGCGAGTAGGGCGTGACTGCGGAGGCAGCTGCAGAGGTCGGCACCCCGTCGATGCTCAGCACCGTGGCGCCGACCAGGGCCGGGTCGGCAGCGGCGATGATGGCGATGTCATCACCGAACCGATAGAGGTGGATGGCGTACAAGTGGAACCCGACCTCACCCAGGTACACGCCGGTGTGGCCGTCGATGTGGGCCGTCAGCCGCATCACCTCGGCACGAGCGTCGGCGTCGTCCAGCACGGCGAGGTGCGCAGGCGCTGCGGCCAACGACGCGTCGAACTCGGCCTGCGACTGGCGCCAGAACGGGTTCGGATGGATCCGACGGATTCCATCACCCAGCACTTGCATGTCGTCGGTCCAACGACTCACCGCATCGTCGGGTCGGGTCGTCGATGTCGGCTCTGACCCAACGGTGAGTGCCGGCAACGTCGTCGCCGGGACCGTCGTTTCCGGGGCTGTGGTGGCCGGGGCTGTGGTGGCCGGGATTGTCGCGGCTACCACGGCCGAGGCCGGCGGACCCCCAGTCTCCGACGCGCACGCGCCGAACGTAACGAGAGCGACGACGACAGCGCAGGCCCGACCAGTTGACATCGCCAGAAAGTAACACGGTTCCGTAGTATTTGTCACGGAGCCGTGGTATCACCCAGCCCGTCGGCCCCGGGCCACCCGCAGTTCGCCCAGCGCAGTCTCGCTGGCGTCCTTGAGCACTGACAGCACCTCGATCGCTTCAGCGCGACGACCGCCGAGATGTTCGATCAGCCGCTCGTCGGCCTCGCTGAACAGAACTTCGGTCTGGTCATGTACCTGCTCGCCGGCAGCGGTGAGGCGCACGAGGTACGACCGGCGGTCCACCGGATTGCGCAAACGAGCAACGTGCTCGCGACGCTGCAAGCTGCCCAGCGTGTCGAGCACCGTCGTGACCGGCATCCCCAGATGGCGGGCGAGGTCGGTCGGTGACGTCGGCTGCGTTTCGCGCAGGGCGCTGTAGAAGGCATAGGCAGCAGGGTCGAGCGGTGCATCAGCCAGTGCTTCGGCCAGCAGCGCTCCGACTCGTTGCGACGCAGCAAACAGAAAGTACATCGGGGAAAGCGTCCCGGGGGCTGGCAGACGTCGGGTCACATCACAATCGTAGAGCCCGGACCGAATCGGGACCACGCCCCCATTCCCGGGTCCAGGGTTGCGGCATCAGATGGCATGGTCAGTCGGGGAACGCTTCGTCGAACACTGCCTGGAGCTCGGGAGTGGCCGTGCCAGTCTGGCCGCAGAATCGGACGACGCCCGAGTAGGCCGTGACCAGATACTGGCCGCCGACATCCCACGAGACGGGTCCAAGCCAGTAGTCGACCCCGCGAGATGCGGTCACGGTGACGTCCTTGGCACGCACGCCTGCATAGGCCCGGTCGACGCTCAGATCAACGATGCCTTCCCCGTGGGCGGTGACTGTGCCCATGAACGCGATCGGTGCGCGCGCGATGAGTGCCGAATCGACCTCGGGGCACGGCGCTGCGCTCATGTCGAGACCACCTGCCGACAGATCGAGCACAGTCGAGTTGCCCGTCTCGGCCGGCACCCCATCATCGGCTGCGGTCGCCGATGAAACGTGTCGAGGATCGTCGTCACCACTTCTTGCGAACACAACGACGGCCAACGCCACCGCGGCCACAACGATGACTCCAGCGCCAGCCAGGATCCACAACGGGCGACCAACCGTCGGTCGGTGCCTCGGAAACCGGTTCGGTGACGGGCGAGCACTGATGGCGCGATCGTACGCCGCCGAGTTCGACTGCAGTGTCTGAGGGCAACGTTCGAACAGGTCGACGTTCCAGCACCATCTCGCCGAGACCGCCGGGTGAGGCTCTGTTCGCCTCCGTCGAGCCGAAACGCCAGCCACGACTTCCGCCTCGGTGGTTCATTCGGCTCTTCTGGTTCACCCACCGCCGGGTGTTCCGTTTGACACGCGGTCGTCCGGGAACCGCTGTCGTCATCCTGGAACCGCGGCCGTGACGTGGTCAGGTCGGTGACGCGAGTGCCCGGTATGTCATGTCGAGCAGGGCGTCGAACTCGTCGTCGGTCAGTTCGGAGTTGTCGACGATCCGTTTCGAGATCAGCGGTCCTTGGATCAGGTGCATGGCCAACTCGATGTTGGTGGTGGGCGGAAGTTCTCGGCGGGCGATCGCTCGTTGGAGTGCGATCACAGTCGGCCCGTGCGGTTGTAGCCGCATCTTTCTGAACAGCGCGGCGGCCTCCTGATTGCCGCGATCGGCGAGTGGAACTACTACATCCTCGGTAGTGCCATCGAGCTTGCGCAGCTCGCCGGCATCGTCTTCTACGCCTGGACCTGGCCAAAGGAAGCCGCCTTATCGATGATGGACCAGATCGGCTCGACGATTCGGCTGGCCGCCCGATAGGAGTTCCTGTCGCGCGGTCGACGCCGGCTAGCGCGACCCGGCGGCCGTGGCGTAGCGGCGAAGGATGCGACGGCCCAGGCTGGTCTTGTGCACCTCGTCGGCGCCGTCGTAGATGCGGGCGGCGCGCTCGTGGCGGTACCAGTACGCCAGGATCGTGTCGTCGGTGACACCCAGCGCGCCGTGCACTTGAATCGCCGTGTCGACCACCTTCAACATCGTGTTGGCCACCTCGAACTTGATCGCCGAGATCTCGTCGCGGGCAGCGCTCGCCCCGTGGCGGTCGATCATCCATGCCGCGTGCAACGTCTGCAATCGCACGCCGCGTATCTCGGCCTCGAGCTCGGCTGCCCAGTGTTGAATGACCTGCTTACCGGCGAGCGTGCCACCATCGGCGTCGATGACGCGCTCGTTGGCGCGAGCGCACATCATGTCGAACGCACGTGCGGCGATGCCCAGCCAACGCATGCAGTGATGGATGCGGCCGGGCCCCAGCCGGTCCTGGGCGATCAGGAAGCCACTGCCCTGTGGCCCCAGCAAGTTGGCGCGTGGCACCCTGCACGACTGATAGATGACCTCGGCGTGGCTGGCGTGCCCCGAACCGGCGTGGCCCATCACGCTGATGTTGCGTACCAGGTTGAAGCCCGGAGTGTCGGTGGGGACGATGACCATGCTGGCCCGCTGGTGCGGGGGAGCGCCCGGATCGGTCACCGCCATCACGATTGCGAACGCCGCGCCATCGGCCGACGAGGTGAACCACTTCTGGCCGTTGATGACGTAGTCGTCGCCATCGGTGACCGCAGTCGTCTCGAGCAGGACGGGGTTCGAACCGGCAGTCTCGGGTTCGGTCATCGAGAAGCAACTGCGAATCTCGCCCGTCACCAGTGGACGCAGGAAGCGCTCGCGCTGCTCGTCGGTGGCGTACTTGTGGAGGATCTCGATGTTGCCGGAGTCGGGCGCCTGGGTGCCGAACACCGTCATGCCAAGCGGGCTGCGACCAACGGCTTCGGCGAACAACCCATGGTCCACCATCGACAGGCCGAGGCCTCCGAACTCGATGGGGTGATTCGGCGCCCACAGGCCCATCTGCTTGACCTTCGCCTGTGCGGCGCTGACGCCGGCCTCCAGAGTCGCTGGGTCGCCGTGCAACATCTCGCCTTCCAGTGGGATCACCTCGCGATCCATGAACTCGCGAATCATCGTCAGCATGGTCGACATCTGTTCGGACACTTCGAAATCCATTGAGCCTCCCGGTTTGAGTCCACGGTACGAACACCCGGGCCTCCTCGACAGAGCACTTGGTCCTTGCAGTCGCGGGCTCAATATGAGCGGATCCGCTAAGATTTTGTCATGATCACTGGCAACCTGCTGGCCACGTTGCGACAACGGACTGGTCGCGCCCAGGTCGAGGTGGCGGCAGCGGCGGGTGTCCCCGCATCGGTGCTCAGCGCGTATGAACGCGGCCGGCGTCAGCCCAGCCTGGCGAATGCCTCTCGCATCATCGACGCGCTCGGGTACTCGGTGAAGTTCGATCTTGTTCTGGATCCTTCCGAGCAGGCCCGCCGATTGCGCGATGTGCTCGAGCTCGCCGAGGCACTTCCGTATCGACCGCGACCGCTTGCGTCGGCGCGACGATGAGCCGGTCGCCGATCAGGCTGGTCGATCGCATCGTGGCGGTGTGCGAGTCGCTCGAATTGGCACGCGTCCCCTGGGCGCTCGGGGGCGCGCTCGCCCTTGCGTACGCCACGAACGAGCCGCGTGGCACCCGCGACATCGACGTGAACGTGTTCGTTGGCAGCGCGAACGCGCCTGCCGTGTTCGCTGTGCTGCCAGTCGGTGTCGCCTTCACCGATGCGGACGTCGTCGAGGCCCAAACGCACGACCAGGTGCGCCTGTGGTGGGACACGACGCCGATCGATGTCTTCTTCGCAGCTGATCAGTTCCACTTCGATGTGGCGGCGCGCTGTCGAACGGTGCCGTTCGAGGGTCACCGCATCAAGGTGCTGTCGGCCGAGGACCTCGCTGTGTTCAAGGCATTGTTCGACCGCACGAAAGACTGGGCCGACATCGAAGCGATGGTCCAGAGTGCTGCGATCGATCTGCACCTCGCCGCCGACCGGCTGGGTGGTCTGCTGGGCGACGACCCGCGTGTTGCTCGGTTGCGAACGCTCGTCGTCCGCTGAAAGCACGAACGCGGTGGCCACGGTTCGTCGACGGATGTGTGGTCGACAGAATCCGTTCAGCGCGCTGACGTTCACACCAGGAACTGGACGACCACGATCTTGGCGATCATGGCGACCGGGAACACCAGTGCGTAGGCGCGGCTGATTCGCTCGTCGCCACCGCTGCGTTCCAGGCCGAAGGCCAGCGCCGCCGGTTGGGTCTCGATGCCAGCCAGCATTCCCGCCGCTTCGACTGCGTCCCGCCGCGCCACCAGCGTGGCCACCAGCGGCACGACGGCCGCGAAGACCACGGCGAGGCCAGCGCCCACACCGACGAGCTCCAAACCGTGACGCGTGACGATCGCGTCGGCAAACGCCGTGCCACTGCCCAGCCCGGCGCATGCCAGAAACATCAAGATTCCCAGCTGCCGAATGACCTGATTGGCCGCGTGGGGGATCTGCCAGGTCACCGGACCTGTGCGTGAAACGACACCGAGCGTCAAGCCGACGACCAGCGGGCCACCACCCACACCCAACGCCAGCTTCACCGAACCGATGTGCAGCGCGGCTGTACCGATGGCGACACCAAGCGTCGCACCCAGCGCGAACCCCAGCGCGTCGACCTCGGCCAGCCGCCGCTCGGAGTCGCCGAGCAGACGCGCAGCTTGCGCCAGACCATCGGTCGGGCCGACCACGCGGACGCGGTCGCCGAGCTCAAGCTCGAAGCTGCCCGTCACGAGGAAGTCCTCGTCGCCGCGACGCACGCGTGTCGGGATGACGCCGTACCGATGCGCAAGCTCGAGGTCGGCCAGACGCCGGCCGGCCAGCCGGCGATTGGAGACGACGATCCGCCGGAAGTCCAGCTGAGCCCGATCCAACGGGAGGTGCCGATCGCTGCGCTTGCCCGCATCCCGAGCGAATGCAGCGACCGCTGTTTCCGGCCCGAGTACAACGACCACGTCGCCGGCTTCCAGTCGATGCTCGGCGACCGCGATCTGAACCATGCCGGCCCGCTCGAATCGACTGAAGCCGATTCCGGGATATCGCACCCGAAGTTCGTCGAGCGATGGCAGATCGGCAGCGGTGACCTCGACCGTCCAGTTGATGAGCCGATCGGGCGGCGGCGGCGATGGTCGCTCGTGCTTCGCCGGCAGAGGAAGACGGCGACCCATGACCAACGCCATCATCACCAACATCGCCGCCACGGCAGCGGGGTAGACAAGCGAGTACGCGACGACGGGATCGCCGGTGGTCAGCGCGTCAGAGGCAGCCTGTAGGGCCGGGGTGTTGGTGGTGCTGCCGGCGAACAGGCCCGCTGTCTCGGCCGAGCTCAGGTCCAGCAGCGAGCCAACCACCGAGCACAGGCCTGCCAGCGCCAGGATCAGACCGACGGTCATCGTGCAGGCGATCACACCCCCGCGACGCAGTCCGCTGAAGAAGGTCGGTCCCGACGCCAACCCGATCGTGTACGTGAACAGCACCAAGCCCAACTCGCGCAACACGGTCAGGCCCTGGGTGCTGCCGAACGATTCGTCGACTGCGCCGATGGCCAGCCCGACGAACAACGCTGCGGCAGGCCCCAGGCTGACACCTCGGATGCGTACGGCACCGACGCCAGCGCCGAGCGCAATGGCGAGAAGCGCAAGAAGGACCGGGTCCTTGGCGAGCAGGTCAATGACAGCCCCGATCCTAGCCGGACCTCTGGGCCCCTGAGATCCCACCGCATGTCGTCAGAGGTGGCGCTGTCTGGTCAGAGGTTTCGCCATGCTCGTCGGACTGCATCGATGGTGGCCTGCTCGTCGGCGCCGAGTTGCCGAGCGATCACGATCAGTGATTCCGCAGCAGAGTTCAGTCCGACTGTTCGTTCACGCACGGTCGCCTTGGTCATCTCCAGCACGAAGCTGCCCTTGCGACCGTTCATCGCGATCACGGTGTCGGATTCCAGCAGTTCGTAGGCGCGTTCGATGGTGCCTTTGGCG
>JANNFQ010000679.1:0-2390 GCA_031380045.1 Acidimicrobiaceae bacterium | reverse complement strand
CGCGATCGCCCGTCTCGGCGGCGAGCAACTCCGGTCGGATGTCCTTGCCGGTGGGTACCGCCTGATCTCACCCACCAGACCCGCCGATGTGATCATCGCCGCCTCGGGCGCCGTGATGCCCGAAGCTGTTGCCGCCGTCGCCGAGCTCGAGGAGGAAGGTGTGACTGCAGCGTTGATCGACGTCACCAACCTTGGACGGCTCTACAGGGGCTGGGCCGACAGTCGACGCGATGCGGTGAACGGAGCCCGACGCGCATCCAACGATTTCCACCTGGCGCAACTCTTCCAGCCGGACGAACGTCGGCTTCCGATCATCAGCGCCCACGACTCGGCCAGCCACACGATGGCGTGGCTGGGGTCGGTGTTCGGCCAACGGACCGTGGCCGTCGGCGTCGATGATTTCGGCCAATCGGGAACGATCAATGAGCTCTACGGCCTCTTTGGGCTCCGACCACAACAATTGGTCACAGCCGCACTCGTTGCCCTCGACGGCGGCCCGTGACGGCTCACCCCGAGACCATTCGACAGGTGCGCTGCATTGACTCAGGCCATTTTTCACTTCGCGCCGAGATGGCTGTCCGAAGGTATTGAACGTATCAATATTCTCTGCTAGGGTCGATACCGGTCGTGACTGACGGAGGGATGTTGGAATGAAGTTCGGTGCATTTCTCTTCGGAGGAGTCGAGATGACCGACGCCGGTGCTGGGCTACCCAATCCCATGGACCGGCGGTACAGCAACGCAGCGTGCTGGAAGGCCACCCTGGATTACATCGATGCCGCGACGGACGCAGATCGCCTCGGGTTCGACAGCTTCTGGACCACTGAGCACCACTTCCAGCATGAGGGTTACGAGGTCATCCCCAACGGCCTGTTGATCTCGACGTGGATCGCGGCGCGCACCGAGCGGCTCCGACTGGGCACGATGTTCAACGTGGTGCCCCAGTGGAACCCGCTTCGTCTCGCCGAGGACTTCGCCACGATGCACAACCTGTCGGGCGGCCGCGGCATCCTCGGTGTCGGTCGAGGCACTGTTCCGCGCGAGCTTCTGCACCTCAACGCCGATCACATCTCGATCGGATCTGCCGACAACCCGGACCAAGCCGCCGACGACGCACGCAACCGCGAGTGGTTCGAGGAGGCAATGGAGATCGTACGTCTCTCGCTCCGTTCCGAGCGGTTCTCCTTCACTGGCAAGCACTTCCAGCTCCCTGCCCCCGGCATTCCTGACCGAGGAAGCACCGTCACGGCCTTGACATTGGTGCCACGGCCGATCTACCCCTATGAGATTTGGCAGGCAGCGACAAGCCCACCGACCGTCGAGTATGTGCCGACCGTGAACCACGGTGCCGTGTTCTGGAACCAGCACCCGACGTTCATCAAACGAATGTGGGATCGCTACGGCGAGCTCCATGAAAAGACGCACGGCCCTGGCTTGGCGATCGGTGAACAGCGGATGCTCGTCCTGAGCGTCCGTATCGAAGACACCCACGAAGAGGCTTTGGGAACCGCCCGCAACGGTCACGACGAGTTCTGGAAGTTTCTCGGCCCCTATGGGTGGAGTCGGGGATACATGGGGCCCGATGGCCGGCCAGCGCCGCCCGGACTCATTCCGACTCTCGAGGAGTCCATCGACCAGAAGACCATCCTTGTGGGCACTGCCGAAGAAGTTGCCGAGGGAGTGCAGATGTATCGAGACCTGCTCGGGGTCGAGTGCCTCACCCTCTTCCCCCACCTCATTGGCGATCCCTACTTGAAAGCCGTCGAGCAGATGGGCAGATTCATGAACGACGTCGTTCCCCTGTTGCGGTGATGCGCCACACTGTTGCCGTGCAGAACACACCAACCGAGACCGAGGACTGGACCGCGCTGGGTCGAGTGATTCGCGAAAGACGCCTTGCGCGTTCGTTGACGCTCGTGGCGTTGGCGCGCCAAGTCGGCCTCTCTCAGCCGTTCCTGTCGCAGGTAGAAAACGGTCGCGCCCGACCATCGTTGATGTCGCTCCACCGCATCGCGGAAGCGCTCGACACCACGCCGCAGGCGTTCTTCGGTGGGACCATCGTCAACGACCGTCCCTTGGTCGTGCGCGCCGCCGACGTTCGCCTGGTCGACGTCGACTCCAGTCCAACAGAGTCGACATGTCACCTCCTCCTCGCCGGCGGGGCACCGTTCCACCTCCTCGAGTTCGACGGACTCCCGAGCGAGTTCCTCGAGTACTTCACCCATGACGGGTTCGAGGCCACCTACGTGATTCGCGGGCACGTCGAGATCGACATCGATGGCACTATCACCAGGCTCGGTCCTGGCGACTCGATCTCATATCCGTCGCGTCTGCCGCACCGTCTGCGGTCGACGGGAAAGCAACGCTCCCGTGTGCTGTTGATCGAGACGA
>JANNFQ010000662.1:0-2200 GCA_031380045.1 Acidimicrobiaceae bacterium | reverse complement strand
CATGCGTGAGCGAATAAAGGCGCGGAGCGTTTGTGCGAGCTTCGGCGGCGGCACGGGGGTGACGAGGCACGGGGGTGGGCAGAGCGGTGGCCGCGCTCGCCGGTGGCGCCTCAGAACGAGAAGAGCCCCCGCCGTTGGGCGGGGGCTCTGCTCACCACAGGAACTGCGACTCTGGTCAGCCGGCGGGGGGCGGCGGGGGCGGAGGCGTTGCACCCGGCGGGGGCGGGGGCGGGGGTGGCGGCGTCGATCCACCACTTGCGCCACCGAACTGGCCCTTGAGCTTGTTCATGTCCTTGAGATCGCCGAGGTCGCCACCCGATTCCTGGAAGCCCAGAACCGCTCCGACGAGCGCGACGATGGCCGCGACGAGCGACAGGATCATGCCGATGCCGCGGCCCACGCTGCCGCCGCCGGCCTCGATGAGATCCTTGCCCTCGATGGGATTGAACAAGAAGCGGATCAGCATCAGGAGGGTGGCCAACGCCGTCGCAGCCAGCATGACGAGCGGCCACGGCACGCTGCCGGCCTTGATGGTGCCCATGACGATCAGCACCGTCAGAACGGCAGTGCCGATCACGAGGATCCATGGGATGGTTCCTGTGAAGAAGAAATCGAAGACGTTTCCTCCCGAGTCGGAGAAGGGGCCGGCTTCAACCTTCACCCACGACACGAACCCGAAGATGAGGAACCCCAGACCCCCACCGACCTTCAGCCAGTCGCTGGTCTTGAACTTACTGAGATCCACGTTGTGCCTCCTGAGATGCTTTGTCGCTGAACGAACTCAGACGAACGCGAACGGTACACCTCCCTGCGGGAGTCCCGTGCGATACCGCATGTCGCGTACCCTGCCGACATGCCCATCGCGCTTCTTTCCGTGTACGACAAGACCGGCATCGTCGAGCTGGCAGCCGGGCTGCACGAAGCCGGCTGGACCATCGTCAGCAGTGGCGGCACCGCACGAACGCTCATCGCCGCAGGTGTGCCGGCCACCGATCTGGCCGACCTGACTGGTGTGCCGGCAATCCTGGATCACCGAGTCGTCACCTTGCATCCGAAGGTGCACGGCGGCCTGCTGGCCGATCCGACCGACCCAGCGCATCAGGCCGACATGGCCGAGTACGGCATCCAGCCGATCGACCTGGTCGTCGTCAACCTGTACCCGTTCGACAGTGATCCCAGCATCGAACTGATCGACATCGGTGGGCCGGCGATGGTTCGCGCCGCGGCCAAGAACCATGCACACGTCGCCGTGGTGGTGGACCCTGCCGACTACGTGGCCGTGCTGGACGAGGTGCGCGCCAACGGCAGTGTCTCGGTGGCCACTCGTCGACGGTTGGCGCGCGATGCGTTCGCCGCAATCGCTGCTTACGACGCGCAGATCGCGACATGGTTCGACGAGAGCGACTCGTCAACGGGTGATGCTGGCCCCTGGCTGCCGCAGGGATTGCACCTGTCGCTCGTGAAGCAGCAATCGCTTCGGTACGGCGAGAACCCGCATCAGCAAGGAGCGCGGTACCTGGCCAGTGGTCGTCGCAGTTGGTGGGACGATGCGGTGCAGCACGGCGGGAAGGAACTGAGCTACCTCAACCTGTACGACACCGAGGCCGCGTGGCGGTTGGTGCATCGCTTCGATGCTGCTGCTTGCGTCATCGTCAAACACGCCAACCCGTGCGGTGTCGCACTCCACGACGATCTGACCGAGGCGTACGTGCGAGCGAACGCATGCGACCCGGTCAGCGCGTTCGGCGGCATCGTGGCCCTGAACCGCAATGTCACCAGAGACCTTGCCGAGGCGTTGGTGCCGGTGTTCACCGAAGTTGTCGTGGCGCCCTCGTTCGACGCCGATGCCCTGCAGGTGTTCGCTGCGAAAGGCAATCTGCGCGTGCTGTCGGGCCCGCAGGCCTACGGCACTGCGCTGGATGTGCGCTCGATCGACGGTGGCCTGCTGGTGCAACATCTCGACACCATCGACCTCGATCGCTCGCACTGGTCAGTCGTCACCACCACCTCACCCACCGAGGCGCAGTGGGACGACCTGGCCTTTGCGTGGACCGTGTGCGCTGCAGTCAGCAGCAATGCCATCGTCTATGCGAAGGATCGCCAGGCGTTCGGTATCGGCGCCGGCCAGCAGAACCGGCTCGACAGCGCACGCATTGCAGCCGAACGTTCCGATGGGCGGGCGGCCGGCGGTGTCTGCGCG
>JANNFQ010000654.1:0-11637 GCA_031380045.1 Acidimicrobiaceae bacterium | reverse complement strand
GCCGTTGGTGACGGGGAGTTCGTGAGCGCGTCGCGCGAGTTGCACGACTTGTTGGGCGCGTACCGGTGAGAGGCCGGAGCGGAGCGACACGCAATGCTCGACCGAGCGGAACCCGACCCGTGCCAGCCCTTGGTCGCGATCGTCTCGACGACCAGATCGACGAGTTGGCCGTGCATCACGTTGAGATGCCGCTGACCCCGGCAATCCGCCGTTCGAGATCATCGACCCGCCGTTCAGCAGACACCGGTTCAGCAGAGACCGAAACCGGTGGGCAATGTAGTCTCGAACATGTGCTCGGTCATGCGCACGCTCCCTCGCCACCGCACGAGGTTTCTTGAGTTTGTTCAGCAGATCAGCTGCAGAGCCACTTCAGGTCTTCAGACGGATGTTGTCGGGGTCGTACAGGGGGCGGTCGTGACGGATGGCGGGAATCGGTTCGCCGTACACCTCGATCACGAAATCGCGGCGGTCGGCCAGCTCGATGGGCAGGTAGCCGTAGGCGATGGGCTTGCCGGCTGTGTGACCGAAGTTGGCACTGGTCGTGAAACCGACGACATCGTCGGTGCCGGGCACGATGATGGCCTCGCCGCTGACGGGGTAGGCCATCTGCTGCAGCGTGAAGGTGCACAGTGTGCGGCTGATGCCAGCGCCCCGTTGCGCGATCAACGCGTCACGACCGCAGAAGGCACCCTTGTTGAAGTCAACTCGCCACGCCAGGCCCGCCTCCAGTGGAGTCGTGTCGGGCGTGATGTCGGTGCTCCAGTACAGGTAGCCCTTCTCCATGCGCATCGTGTCGATGGTGCGATAGCCCACATCGACGATGCCATGCGGTTCGCCGGCAGCGCGCAGCAGTTCGTAAACGTGCGCTGCGTACTCGGTGGGGATGTGCAGCTCCCAGCCGAGCTCGCCCACGTAGCCGATGCGGATGGCCAGCACCGGAGCCGACCCGATGGTGATCTCGCGAGCCCGCGCGTAGCGGAACGCGGCGTTGCTGACGTCGTCCTCGCACACGGCCTGCAGCACGTCACGGCTGAGCGGACCGCACACGTTGATGACCGCACGTGCCGACGTCAGGTCGCGCACGATGACCGAGCCATCGTCGCCACCACCTGTCAGCGTCGCTGCGTTCGATCTGATCCAACCCATGTCGTGTGCGCCGAACGCGGCGCCCGTGACGACGTACCAGCTGTCTGGCGCGGTGCGGATCATCGTCAGGTCGCACTCGATCCCGCCGCGCTCGTTGCACAGCTGTGTGTAGGTGACGGTGCCGACGCTCTTGTCCATGTTCGCGACCGAAAGCCATTGCACCGCGGCCAACGCGCCCGGCCCGGTGATCTCGAACTTGGCGAACGAGCTCTGATCGATGAGCCCGACGCCGGCTCGCACCGCCCGATGTGCATCACCAACGGGCCCGAACCAGTTCGGCTGACCGAACGACGGTTGATCAACGGGCTCGACCCCGGGCGGCGCGAACCAGTTGGGCCGCTCCCAACCTCCGCGCGATCCGAAGACCGCTCGATTGGCCGTCAACTTCTCGTGCAATGGGCTGCGGCGGATGCCTCGAGCGCTCAGCTTCTCGCTGCCAGGCGCCGACAGCTTGTAGTGGTGCCCGTACAGCTCGACCATGCGCGATCCCATGAAGTGGCGCGTGGTGTGGTGGAACGAGAATCGCCGAACGTCCAGCGGCCACAGATCCAGCGATGGCCTGCCCTCCAGCATCCATTCGGCCATCATCTTCCCTGCACCACCGCCTGCAGCGATGCCGTACAGGAAGCCGGTCGCCACGAAGAAGTTGTCGAGCTCTGGCGCGCGGCCCATGACGAAGTCGGCGTCGGACGAATAGGGGATCGGGCCGTTGATCAGACTGCGGATGCCAGCCTGTTCGATGACGGGCGTGCGCTTCGCAGCCAACTCGGCCAGCCGCGCGAAGCGGTCGTAGTTCGCGTCGAACAGCTTGCGTTGGAACGGCGACGGGATGCCCGTCTCGCCGAACGCGATCGTGTCGGGCTCGTACCCGCCGACCAGCAGCCCCGGGCCGTCGGGCTTGTAGTAGACGAGATGATCGGGGTCGCGCATCGTCGGCATCTTCCCCAACTCGACCGGTGTGTAGCCCGCGATCGGGCCGCTGAGCATGTACTGGTGCTCGACTGCGATGGCGGGCACCCGTGCACCCACCATGCGACCCACCTCCATGCCCCACATGCCGGCCGCGTTGACGATCATCTCGCACTCGATCGCCTGGCCATCGGCCGTGTGCACGGTGGTCACGCGGCGGCCGTCCACGGTGATCGAGGTGACAGCCGTCTGTTCCTGGATGCGCGCCCCGCGCATGCGCGCACCCCGAGCGATGGCCTGGGTGACCGAGGCCGGGTCGATGTACCCGTCGGTGGGCAGGAAGGCGGCAGCGATGACATCTTCGGTGGACATCAGCGGGAAGAGCTCTTGGGCGCGTTGTACGGAGATCACCTCCATGGGCAAGCCGAAGCTCTTGGCCATGGTGGTCAGCCGCTTCAGTTCCATGACGCGATCTGGTGAGCACGCCAGCCGCAAGCTGCCCGTCTCGTGCCAGTCGACCGCCTGGCCGGTCTCGGCCTCGAGGCCGCGGTACATCTCGACCGATTGCTCCAACATGCGCGTGGTGTTGCGCGATGAACGGAGCTGGCCCACCAGTCCGGCCGCGTGCCAGGTGGCGCCATCGGTCAGCTGGTGCTGCTCCAGCAGCAACACGTCGGACTCGCCCATCTTCGTCAGCCAGTAGGCGATGCTGCAGCCAAGGATGCCGCCACCGATGATGACGATGCGCGCCCTCACGACTTCACCCTGCTGTTCGTCGGGTCGTACAGCGGTTGCAGCGACACCTCGGCAGGAACTCGGTCCGTAGCGACCTCGAGTTCGTACGAGCCGCTGCGCACCCAGTCGGCGGTGACACCGTGGGGGTTGCGGACGTACCCGTATCCGATCGATCGATCGATGGTGTATCCGAAGCCCGCACTGGTCAGCCAACCGACGCGCTGCCCATCGCGGAAGATGGTCTCACGGCCCAGCAGGATGACCGAGGGGTCGACTGTGAACGCGGCCAACATCTTGCGGACGCCGTTCGCCTTCTGTGCTTCCACCGCAGCGCGTCCTTGGAACGGCCGATCGGTGCGCAGCTTCACGGCCCATCCCAACCCCGCCTCCAGTGGCGTGTGATCGGGACCGATGTCGCTGCCCCATGCGCGGTAGCCCTTCTCGAGCCGGCAGCTCTCGATGGCGCGATATCCGGCGTTCACCAGCCCGTGCCACTGGCCGGCACCCACCAGTGCGCCATAGACCGTCGTCGCGTACTCGACCGGCAGGTGCAGTTCCCATCCCAACTCGCCCATGTACGTCACCCGCAGCGCCCGCACCGGGCAGCCGGCGATGCCGATCGTCTGCATCGTTGCGAACGGGAATGCCTCGTCGCTCAGATCTGCTCGAGTGACCGACTGCAAGATGGTCCGCGAGTTGGGCCCCATGAGCGTCAGCACCGACCAGGCCGACGTGATGTCGAACAATTGCGCGTTTGCTCCCGCAGGGATGCTGCGTTGGATCCAATCGAAGTCGTGCGTGGCGAAACCGGTGCCGGTGACGATGTAGAACTCGTCGGTGGCCACACGGCACACGGTCAGATCGCATTGGATGCCACCCGACTCGTCCAGCATCTGCGTGTAGGTCAGTGACCCGACCGGCTTGTGTACGTCGTTGGCACAGATCCAGTCGAGCGCGGCCATCGCGTCGGGGCCTTTCAGCGCGAACTTGGCGAACGAGGTCTGGTCGACCACCACGGCTGCCTCGCGGCACGCTCGGTGCTCGCGACCGACGGCAGCGAACCAGTTCTGCCGCTCGTAGGTGTATTGATCGTGGGCCACCTCGCCCAACGACTCGTCGGCAAACCAGTTGGGTCGCTCCCAACCCAACTTCTCGCCGAAGCACGCGCCCGACCTCAGCAGCGTGACCCACAACGGCGACGTGCGGCAAGGACGACCGCTGTCGTGCTCTTCGAACGGCCACGCCATGGTGTAGTGCTTTCCGTAGGCCTCGAGCGTGCGGGTCCGTACCCAATCGGTGTCCTGGTGCGGGCGACCGAACCGGCGGATGTCCACCACCCACAGGTCGTACGGCGCAACCCCTCGGTGCACCCACTCGGCCAGGGCCATGCCGGCGCCGCCACCCGCGGCGATGCCAAACGCATTGAACCCGGCGCCCACGTAGAAGTTCCTCAACTCGGGTGCCTCACCCAGGATGAAGTTGCCGTCGGGCGTGAAGCTCTCGGGGCCGTTGATCAACTGGTTGATGCCAGCCGTCGCCAAAGCAGGGACTCGGCCCATTGCCAGTTCCATGATCGGCGCAAAGTGGTCGAAGTCGGGTTCCAGCAACTGGAACTGAAAGGGCCGCGGAATGCCATCGACCGCCCACGGGACAGGGTTCGGTTCGTAGCCGCCCATCACCAGGCCGCCGACCTCTTCCTTGTAGTACGTCAGCCGGTCGGGATCGCGCAGCGTGGGCAGATCACGCGGCACGCCGCCCTCGAGCTGTGCAGTGATGACGTACTGATGCTCGACCGAAACCAGCGGCACACTGACACCGACGGTCGCAGCCAGTGCACGGGTCCATTGGCCCGCGCACACCACCACCTTCTCGCACTCGATGCGTCCACGGTCGGTGATGACGGCCTTCACGACACCGTCGACCACCTCGATCTGCAGCACTTCAGTGTTCTCGCAGATGGTCGCGCCGGCCACGCGCGCGCCCTTCGCCAGTGCCATGGTGATGTCACTGGGGCTGGCCTGCCCGTCGGTCGGCAGGAATGCGGCACCGACCACGTCGTCGACCTCCATCAGCGGCCACAGGTCCTGGGCCTCCTTGGCCGACAGCAAGTGCATCTCGAGACCGAAGCTGGTTGCAGTGGTCGCCTGCCGCTTGACCTCGGTCCAGCGCTCGGCGTTGCACGCCAACCGGAGCCCGCCGTTCATCTTCCAACCCGTCGCCTGGCCGGTCTCGTGCTCGAGGGTCTTGTACAACTCGACCGAGTAGCCCAGCAGTTGCGTGATGTTGGCGCTAGTACGCAGCTGACCCACCAGCCCAGCCGCATGGAAGGTAGATCCGGATGTCAGCTGATGCTTTTCGACCAACACCGTGTCGGTCCACCCGAGTTTGGCGAGGTGGTACGCAGTCGAGCATCCGACGATGCCGCCCCCGATGACGACCGCCTTGGCCGATGTGGGCTGGTCTGCCATGACGGCGCCTCTTTCGATGCTCGGACTGGATCATCGACGTCGATGATCTGGTGAATGTAGCGACAGCAAGTGTGAGCAGATGACCTCGTACGGCGCCGGGTGTTCGACGTTCGTTTCGATCCCACCCGTATGGGTATCGAGCGGCCATGCGCATTGACGAGCCGATCCCAACGCGGGCCGACCCCATCGACCGGCAGCGGTGGATCGATGAGCAACGTCGAAACGCCGACGAAGCGCGGCCATCCATCGCCAAGCTCGCTGGGGTGCGCGGCGCGTCTCGGCCGGTGGCCGCGCACGCGCCAGGTTGGGAGCAGCGTCATTGGACCAGTCGGGCGCTGCATCGCGCCGGTGATGCTGCCGCACACTCGTCTGCCGGAATGTTGGCAGCGATGCTGGTCGTCGCGTGGGCTGTCGTCGGGGCAGCCGCACGGTATCCCGTCTGGTGGCAGACGGTGCTGTACAGCGTGACGGCGTCGGTCACTTTGGTGATGGTGTTCGTGATCCATCACACACAAGAGCGTCAGACGTCGGCAATGCAGCGAAAGCTGGACGAGCTGATCAGGTCGTCAGCACCGGCAGACGATGCCTTGATCGCGATCGAAGGTACCGACGACGAGTACCTGCACGCACTGGCGGGTCTGAACGTCGCAGATCGCGAGCTGGCCTTCGAGCATGCGGAACGCGGCCCCGACCCCGGGTGCTAGCAATGTCGCGCCGAACGAGGCGACGCCGAGCAAGGTGGACAGGAACCCGAAGATGCCAGACGATGCCGCACTGAGATTCCATGTGCCCGAACCGACGGCGCGCCCAGGCGATCAGGCCGACTTCTCGTATCTCGACGTCCCGCAGGCCGGCGCCGTGCGGCGTCCGGCAGTCGATGTTCACCCGGCCGAGATCCGCGACCTGGCCGACACGTTGATCAGGGTGATGGACGACAACGGTCGTGCGATCGGGCCGTGGGCCACCCCGCACGGCGACGGCCAGCACGACGTCGAGGACACCGTCGATCAGTTGCACGCCGGGCTGCGGGCGATGGTGAAGACTCGCTCGTACGACGACCGGATGCAGCTTGCGCAACGGCAGGGCAAGTCGTCGTTCTACATGCGCTGCCGGGGCGAAGAAGCCATCGCCGTCGGGCAGGCCCTCGAGCTTGGTCCCCGCGACATGTTCTTCCCGACCTACCGTCAGCAAGGGTGGCTGATCGCTCGCAATTGGTCGCTCGTCGACATGATGTGCCAGATCTTCTCGAACGAGATGGACCGGCTGCACGGCAGACAGATGCCGGTGATGTACTCGGCTCGCGAAGCAGGGTTCTTCACCATCTCCGGCAACCTCGGCACGCAGTTCATCCAAGCGGTCGGCTGGGCGATGGCCGCGGCGATCAAGGGCGACACGTGCATCGCCTCGGGCGTGGTGGGCGAGGGCACCACGGCCGAGGCCGACTTCCATCACGCGCTGACCTTCGCGACCACATATCAGGCGCCGGTGATCTTGAACGTCGTGAACAACCAGTGGGCGATCTCGTCGTTCCAGTGCATCGCCGGCGGAGCCAGTGCGACGTTCGCCTCGCGAGCGATCGGCTACGGCATCCCCGCGTTGCGCGTCGATGGCAACGACTACCTGGCGGTGCTGGCGGCCACCAGGTGGGCGGCACAACGGGCGCGCAGCAACCACGGACCCACGCTGATCGAGTGGGTCACCTACCGTGCCGGCGCGCACTCGACCTCGGACGATCCGTCGAAGTACCGGCCGAACGACGAGTGGAAGTCGTGGCCCTTGGGCGACCCCATCGATCGGTTGAAGGCGCACCTGATTGCTCGTGGCGAATGGAGCGATCAGCAGCAGACAGCCCTGGAACTGGAGATCGACACGGAGGTGAAGGTCGCCGCGCTGGAAGCCGAGAGCCATGGAACGTTGCTCGACGGCCGGCTGGCCAGTTCGAAGTCGATCTTCGACGATGTGTTCGCCGTGATGCCCGATCACCTGCGCCAACAACTCCACCAGATGAAGTCGTCCACGTGACCGCGATGTCCATGAACGTCGCGTTGCGATCGGCGCTGGACGTGATGTTGGATCGTGATGGCGACGTGGTTGTTTTCGGCGAGGACGTCGGGTACTTCGGGGGCGTCTTTCGCTGCACAGAAGGTCTGCAGCAGAAGTACGGCAGCCATCGCGTATTCGATACACCGATCGCCGAGGGCGGCATCATCGGTGTGGCGGTCGGCATGGGGGCATACGGGTTGCGGCCCGTTCCCGAGATCCAGTTCGCCGACTACGTGTACCCGGGTCTGGATCAGTTGTTCTCGGAAGCGGCCCGATTGCGGTACCGGTCGGGGGCCGAGTTCACGGCGCCAATGACGGTGCGCATGCCGTGTGGCGGTGGCATCCACGGCGGGCAGACGCACAGCCAAAGCCCGGAAGCACTCTTCACGCACGTGTGCGGCCTGAAGACCGTCATGCCGTCCACTCCCTACGACGCGAAGGGTCTGTTGATCGCCGCCATCGAGGACAACGACCCGGTCATCTTCCTCGAGCCGAAGCGCTTGTACAACGGGCCGTTCGACGGCCATCCCGATCGCCCCGTGGTTCCCTGGTCCAGTCATCCCCTGGGCGAGGTGCCCGAGGGGTACTACCGCATCCCGTTGGGGCAGGCGTCCGTTCGGCGCGAGGGTCAGGATGTCACCGTGTTGGCATACGGCACCATGGTGTACGTGGCCGAAGCCGCTGCTGCCGAGACCGGCATCGATGCCGAGATCATCGACCTGCGCACGCTGCTGCCGCTGGATACCGAGACGATCGAGACCTCGGTTCGCAAGACCGGGCGCTGCGTCATCGTGCACGAGGCGACGCGCACCAGTGGGTTCGGCGCCGAACTGATGGCCACCGTCCAGGAACTGTGCTTCTCTTCGCTCGAGGCACCGATCGAACGCGTCACCGGCTGGGATACGCCGTACCCGCACGCGCAGGAGTGGGATTACTTTCCCGGGCCGGCCCGCGTGGGCGCGGCCCTGCGCCGAGTGATGGAGCTGTGATGTGAGCACCTACACGATGAAGCTGCACGACGTCGGCGAGGGCGTTGCCGAGGCCGAGATCGTCGAGTGGCGGGTGCAGGTGGGCGACACCGTCTCGGCCGACGATGTCGTTGCCGAGGTCATGTCCGACAAGGCCAGCGTCGAGCTGTACTCGCCGGTGGACGGCACCGTCAGCTGGCGCGCCGGCGAGGTCGGCGACGTGATCGCAGTGGGGGCCGAGCTGCTGAAGTTCGACACCGTGCAAGCAGACACCGTGCAGGCCGGGGGAGTGCAGTCCGGCTCGGCGACGGCGTCGACCCCACAAGACGGCCTCGCCGAGTCACCCGCGGTTGCGGCACCAACGAACACGTCCCCTCGTGCGAAGGAGACATCGCCTCCGCCCGCCGCCATCGCACAACCCGTCGCAACTGGCGCTCGCCCACACGCGGCGCCGGCGGTTCGCGCCAGGGCGCGGGCCTTGGGCATCGACTTGGCCACAGTGTCGGGCACCGGCCCCGATGGTCGCATCGTCCACGGCGATCTGGACTCGTTGCTCGGCGCCAATCCTGCTCGGCGCGACCAGCGCCCCGACCTGACGATCACCGACCTGAAGATCACAGGGCTGCGCCGCAACATCGCCGAGCGGATGAAGGCCGCGAAACGTCGCATCCCACACTTCACCTACGTCGAGGAAGTGGACGTGACCGAGCTGGAGCGGCTACGGGCACAGTTGAACGCGGCGACGCCCGCCGATGGCGACGCCCGCCCGAAGTTGACCATCCTGCCGTTCCTGATGCGAGCTGTCGTGCTGGCCGTTGGCGATCATCCGGAGGTGAATGCCCGATTCGACGACGAGGAGGGCATCGTGCATCAGCACAGCTCGGTGCACCTGGGCATCGCTACGCAAACAGCGCGCGGGCTGATGGTGCCAGTGGTGAAAGGGGCTGGCGACCTGGATCTGTGGGGTGCTGCCAACGAAGTCATCCGACTGGCCGAGGCCGCCAGGAGCGGCAAGATCAAACTGGACGAGCTGAACGGCTCGACGATCACCATCACCAGCCTTGGAGCGTTGGGCGGCATCGTGTCCACCCCCGTCATCAATGCCCCCGAGGTCGCCATCGTGGGCGTCAACAAGATTGCGACCCGTCCGGTGTACGTGGACGGTGTGTTGGTCCCTCGACAGATCATGAACCTGTCGTCGTCGTTCGACCACCGCATCATCGACGGGGCAAACGCCGCGTCGTTCGTGCAGGACATCAAGCGTCTCCTCGAAACTCCCGCGCTGCTGTGGGCCCCGCGGGTCTGAATTCAGGCACCCCGACTCGCGCACCTTCGGCGTCCGATCGGCGGTCGATGGCCGACGTCTATGCTCGGGCTGCGCACGGGGAGCTGAGTTGGAGGACGATCTGTGACAGACCCGATGATTTCAGTACGAGGTCTGTGGAAGGTGTACGGCCACCGCGCCGAACGCATCGTGGGGTCGCCGCTGGCCGACATGCCACGTGGCGAGTTGGAAGCGTCGACCGGCTGCGTCGTCGCGATGCGCGACGTCGACCTCGATGTTGCCTCCGGCGAGGTCTTCGTGGTGATGGGCCTGTCGGGCAGTGGCAAGTCCACGCTGGTGCGTTGCCTGACGCGGCTGATCGAACCCACCGCCGGCACCGTGACGATCAACGGCGTCGACGTCACCAAGGCCGACGAGGCGCAACTGCTGAACGTGAGGCGGCACACGGTGTCGATGGTGTTCCAACACTTCGGCCTGCTGCCGCACCGCAGCCTGATCGACAACGTCGCCTTCGGCCTGGAGATTCGCGGCACCGACAAGAGGGAGCGTCGCGAGAAGGCAGCCACCACCTTGGAACTGGTCGGGTTGCACGGCATGGGCGAGTACAAGCCGCATCAGCTCAGCGGCGGTCAGCAGCAGCGAGTGGGCCTGGCCCGCGCATTGGCCACCGGCCCCGACGTGCTGCTGTTCGACGAGCCGTTCTCGGCGCTGGATCCGTTGATCCGCCGCGAGATGCAGGACGAGGTCATCCGCCTGCGCAGCGAGGTCCGTACGACCATGGTGTTCATCACTCACGATCTCTCCGAGGCGCTGCGGCTGGGCGACCGCATCGCGATCATGCGCGACGGTCGCTTCGTGCAGGTGGGCACGCCCGCCGAGGTGGTGCTTCAGCCCGCCGACGACTACGTGCGCAACTTCGTGCGTGATGTGCCGCGCTCGCACGTCGTACCGGTCGATGCAGTCATGGAGGCCTTGGGCGCCGGACCATACGCCGGCGATGTCAGCCACGACACCAAGGTACGCGACGTGGTGTCGATGGTGGCGCGCAGCGACTTGCCGGTGCGCGTGATCGACGTCGAGGGCGCACCGGTCGGTTCGATCAGCCGCATCGGCGTGCTGTCGGTCATCGACAACGAGGACCGCTGACCATGACGGGCTCGGTCAGCATTGGGCAGACCACGATGCAACCGACGTTCGCCGCTGCCAGGACACGCCCCATCTGGCTGGTGCCGGCGGTGGTGTTGGGCGTCGCCTTCGTGATCGCGCTGATCGTCTCACCCGATGTGCCGTCGTGGCTCGACGCCCACGTGCAGCAGTGGGCCCGTGACCGATATGCGTGGACCATCCAGAACAGCGACTCCTGGATCTTCACGTGGATCTTCGATCCGATCAAGACCGGGATCGACAAAGCCGTTCGCGGCACACTGTGGACGCTGCAACGGCTCCGCTGGCCAGGAGTCATCGCTCTGGTTGCCGCCATCGGGTGGCGCACCGGTGGAGTCCGCGCAGCTATCGCCGGCGCTGCGGCGCTGCTGGGTGTTTGCGTGCTGGGCGTGTGGGATCAAGCCATGATCACCTTGTCGATCATGATCGTGTCGGTCGCGATCGCGATGTGCATCGGGGTGCCGCTGGGCATCTGGTCGTCTCGATCCGATCGTGTCGAGAGCCTGCTGCGACCGCTGCTGGACACTTCGCAGGTCATGCCGGTGTTTGTGTACTTCATCCCCATCGTGGTCTTGTTCGGCATCAGGTACCCACCTGCCGTCGTCGCCACCGTGATCTACGCAATTCCACCGGCCGTTCGATTGACCAGCCTGGGTCTGCGCAGCGTTCCGGTGGTGACCAACGAAGTGGGTGAATCGTTCGGTTGTACCTCCAGGCAGCAACTGCTGAAGGTGCAACTGCCCATGGCCCGTCGCACGATCCTGCTGGGCCTGAACCAGGTCATCATGATGGCGTTCGGCATCGTGGTGATCGCGTCGCTGCTGGGTGCCCCCGATCTGGGCAACCTGGTGCTGAAGGGCCTGCAGAAGAACGATGTGGGTGCGGCGTTCGTGCCCGGTCTGGCCATCGTGCTGCTGGC